>CAXTTR010000057.1:0-11704 GCA_964247215.1 uncultured Sphingomonadaceae bacterium | reverse complement strand
GTGCAAGGCGCTGTCGGACCGGGGTGTCATGGTCAACGTGACGCTGTGCTTCTCGGCTCCGCAGGCGCTGCTGGCGGCGAAAGCGGGGGCGGCGTTCATCTCGCCGTTTGTCGGACGGCACGACGATGTCGGATTCGACGGAATGGCGCTGATCGCCGATATCAAGCTGATCTATGACAATTACGCCTTTGCCACCGAGATCCTCGTCGCCAGCGTCCGCCATCCGGTGCACGTGCTGCAGGCGGCGAAGCTCGGCGCACACATCTGCACGATGCCGCCGGCGGTGATCCGCAGCCTCGTCAACCACCCGCTGACCGACCGCGGCCTCGCGCAGTTCACCGCCGACTGGGCGCTGACCGGGCAGTCGGTTGTCTGACCAGCCGGCTGCGGCGGCTGCAGGGCAGCTTGTGACTGCCACGCTGCCCGACTCCGCCGCGACGGCGCTGCCTGACTCCGCTGCAACCGCGCTGATAATCGAGTGGCTCGCCGACCTGAGCCACGGGCGGCGGTTGTCGGCGCACACTGTCCGCGCTTATGCGGCGACGTTGCACCGCTTCGCCGCGTTCGCCGCCGGGCACCTTGGCGGACCAGTCGGCACCGCGGCGCTCGCCAACCTTCAGCTCACCGACTTTCGCGCCTACCTTGCCGCCCGGCGTACCGGCGGGCTTAGCAACGCATCGGCGGCACGCGAGGTCGCGGCGCTGCGGACCTTCTTCGACTGGGTCGAGCGACGGCACGGTGTCGTCTGCCCCGGCTTGCGCGGGCTGGCGACACCGAAGCGCCCGCCACGGCTGCCACGGGCGGTATCTCCCGCCGATGCGCGCGCGCTGACCGATGCAGCCGGCGAAACTGCGATGCTGCCGTGGCTGGCGGCGCGCGACACCGCGGTGCTGCTGCTGCTTTACGGCTGCGGGCTGCGGATTGCCGAGGCGCTGGCGCTGACCGGCAGCGCGGTCCCGCTGACCGAGGTGCTGACCGTCACCGGCAAGCGCAACAAGACGCGCATCGTACCGCTGCTGCCGGTGGTGCGGCAGGCTGTCGAAAACTACGTAGCGCTCTGCCCGTGGCCGCTTGCCGCGAGCGCGCCGCTGTTCCGGGGGTTGCGCGGCGGGCCGCTCGCGCCCGAGCTGATCCGGCGGACGATGGCCCACGCACGAACCGTGCTTGGCCTCCCGGCCAGCGCCACCCCGCACGCGCTGCGCCACAGCTTCGCGACGCACCTGCTGGCGCGCGGTGCCGACCTGCGCTCGATCCAGGAGCTGCTTGGGCATGCGAGCCTGTCGTCGACGCAGGTGTACACGTCGGTCGACGCGGCACAACTGCTCGACGTGTACCGCAACGCGCATCCGCGGGCGTAACGCGTTTGCACCGGCAGCTTCGTACAAGCGGCGAAACGCCGTTTGGCTGCACGCCACGTGGACACGCCGACGTTGCACCATTAACCGATCCGTCGTGACGGCGCTTCGCCACTTCGCCTATTCGTGGCATCGACTGACATTGGCGCTGGCTTTGTGCGCGCTGGCTGTCCGGCTGCTCGTACCGGCTGGCTACATGCCGGACATAAAGCACCTCGGTATCGTGATCTGCACCGGTCACGGGCCGGTCACGGCGACGATCGACCTGCCGCACGACAAGCCGGTGCCTCCGCATCCAGCTGACAAGCCCGATCAGCCGTGCGGCTTTGGTGGCGCCTTCAGCACCGCGCTACCGCCGGTCGACCCTGTTATCTTACTGGCCGCGATTGCCTTCATTGTCGTTCTGGCCAGTATATCGGGTGACGCGCTGCCGGCCCGGGCACGGACGCGGCTGCGCCCGCCGCTGCGAGGGCCGCCGGTCTCACACCGGGTGTAAGCATAGTTTGTCGCGGCAGCTCCGGCTGCCGCTTGTGCATCGAGCCGATGCGCGTGTCGCGTTTGGCCGTATCCTGAAAGCCGTTCCCATGTTGCCGAAACACCTCGCAAGGGGGGCCGTCGCCCTGTTCGCATTCACCGCCGCACCCGTGCTCGCCTGCTCGAGCTGCGGGTGCACCCTGACCTCCGACTGGCTCAGCCAAGGCCTTGTCGCGCAACCGCAGACGACGTTCACGCTGCGCTATGACTATGTCCCGCAGACCGAGCTACGCGGCGGTGACGGCATCGTCGACCGGACCGCCATCGCACTGCCCACGACCCGCGAGATCGAGCGTTACACCTATAACCACTATGTCACGGCATCGCTCGACCGGCAGTTCGATCCGGTCTGGGGAGTTAATCTGCAGGTCCCCTATGTCTACCGCCCGCACGCGACCGTGTCGGAGGGCGACACCGATTCCAGCTTTGCGCGCACCAACGGGCTGGGCGACGTCCGGCTGACCGCGCGCTGGCAGGGGATCGGCGGTCCGGGCATCACCGGGCTGCAGTTCGGCTTCAAGCTGCCGACCGGCTCATTCCACCAGACGTTCCGCAGCGGCCCCGGGGCGGGCGGCGACGTCGATCGCGGATTGCAGCCTGGCAGCGGCACGACCGATGCACTGATCGGCGTGTACCATTTCGGGCGCATGGTGAAGGACGTCGACTTCGTCCTGCAGGCAATTGGCCAGGTGCCGCTCGACAACCGCGACCTGTACCGGCCCGGGCTGTCGGCCAATCTTTCGGCTGGACTGCATTACGTGCATTGGCGTGGGATCACGCCGCAAGTTCAATTCAACCTGCGGCTTGCCGAGAAGGATCACGGGCTGAACGCTGACCGCGACAACAGCGGCGGCGAGCTGCTGTACGCCGCTCCGGGCTTCACCGCCGGGTTGTTCAAGCGGGCGTCGGCCTTCGCCTATGTCCAGCTGCCGCTCTATCAGCATGTCTATGGTTACCAGCTCGCCCCGAAGGCAACCGTGTCGGTCGGGCTCAACTACCGGCTGTGATCACTGCAAGCGTCGTGTCGCCAGCGCCCGGCGATAGCGGCACGACGCAGTGATGCGGGGCTGAGCGCTACAGTTCTCCCTCGATGATATGGTATTCAAGCGGCCCCGCGTCGTCCTCGCTCACCGTCCATCCGCGCACCGACATGCTGGCGCGGTGAATCGACTCGCGGTCACCGGTAACGAGGTGGTGCCAGCCCGGCAGCTCCTGGCCGCGATGGACGAGCAGATAGGCACAGCTCGACGGCAGCCAGTCGAGCGTCTCGAGCTTGGCGGGCGTTAGCCGGACGCACTCGGGGACGTGCGCCTTGCGGTTGCGATAGTCCGAGCACTGCCCGCTGCGGCGGTCGAGCAGGCGGCACGCAACGTTGGTCGGCAGCAGTTCGCCGGTATCCTCGTCCTCGAGCTTATGGATGCAGCACTTGCCGCAGCCGTCACACAGGCTCTCCCACTCGTCGCGGCTCATCGCGGCGAGCGGCTTCGCTTTCCAGAACGGCGGCGTCGCGGGCACGCTCATCGGACGTACTGATCGAACTGCGCCGCGATCACCGCGGGCTTGGCACCGCTCTCGACATAGCTGATCGCCTTGCCGTCGGGACCGAACAAGTACGTCACCGCGCTATGGCTGACGAGGTAATCCTTGCCGTTTCCCGACTTGCTGGCGAACACCTTGAAGCTGCGCTTGACCGCATCGATCTGCGCGGGCGTGCCGGTCAGGCCGATGAAGCGCGAGCTGAACGCCGCCAGCCACGTCTTGAGTACCGCAGGCGTGTCGCGCTCGGGGTCGACACTGACGAACACCGGCTGGACACGTGCGGCACGGTCCGGGTCCGACTTTTCGAACAGCTTGAGCGCCTGCGCGATATTGGCAACATCGACCGGGCAAACATCGGGACAATAGGTATAGCCGAAGTAGTACACGGGATACCGTCCGTCGAAGCTCGCCGCGGTGACCCGGCGGCCGTCCTGATCGGTCAGTGTGAATGGTCCGCCGATCGCGGCACCAGCCAGCGGCCCCGGTGCTGCCGTCGGATGCGACTGCCGCCACAGCAGCGCCGCGCCGCCGGCGACGAGCAGCAGCAGCACCGCGGTCAGCACGGCAAACGGCAGGCGACGCCTGTTCAAGTCGGTTCATTCCACCTAAGTTGCGGACCGCGTACATAAGTCCGGGAACCCCACATGTCGACCTTGCGTGCCCTGCGCTCCGCCGTCGCTGCCGCCTTGCTCATTGGGACGTTGGCGACTCCCGCCGCGGCGCAGTTCTCGGAGAGCTACAACTTCCTGAAGGCGGTCAAGGACAAGGATGCCGCCAAGGCCAAGACGGCGCTCGACGTGCCCGGCAGCACGATCGTCAACGCGCGCGAGGGCGACACCGGCGACACGGCGCTGCACATTGTCGTCAAGCGCAGTGACGTGCCGTGGCTCGGCTTCCTGCTGCAGGGCGGGGCCGACCCGAACCTGCGCGACCGCGCCGGCAACACGCCGCTGCTGCTGGCGACGGTCAACAACTTCACCGAAGGCGTGCGTATCCTGCTGCTCGTCAATGCGCGCGTCGATCTCAAGAACAACAGCGGCGAGACCCCGCTGATCAAGGCGGTGCAGGCGCGCAACGTCACGGTCGCCAAAATGCTGCTCGACGCCGGCGCCGACCCCGACATCGCCGACAACGCCGCCGGCTACTCGGCGCGCGACTATGCCAGGCAGGATACGCGCGGCGGGCAGCTGGCAAAGCTGCTCGCGGACGCGCCGAAGCGCAAGGCCGCGGCGGTGCAAGGGCCGCAGCTGTAGGCGGGACATTGCTGGATTGCGGCTGAATCAATAGTTTTCACCCGCTGCCCCAGCGCAAGCTGGGGCCCATCTTCGAGCGAGAGCGTAACCTGCCCGGAGATGGGCCCCAGCTTGCGCTGGGGCAACGGGTGAGAGGTGGTGGTTCTTGCTCAATGACATGATTTGTTGAGATTACCCCTCATTACACCACCGCTATGTCGCATGGCCGGGGGTGCGACAGCCGCGTATAGCAGCCCGCATGGATGCCACCCGCGCCTTTGTCGCTGCCGCGCTCGAACGGCCGGGCGTGCGCGTGCGGACGTTGGTGTTGATCCGCTGGATCGCGATTACCGGACAGTTCGTGACGCTGATCGTCGTCGGGCTGTACCTGCGCTACCCGCTCGCGTGGCCGTCGCTGGTGGCTGCCGTCGGGGCGGCGGCGGTGCTCAACGTCGGGCTGTCGACGCTGTACCCGCGCAATGCCCGGCTCGAGGGCAGCGAGGCGGTGGCGCATCTCGCCTTCGACCTGATCCAGGCAGGGGTTCTGCTGTTCCTCACCGGCGGGCTGACCAATCCGTTCGTCGTGCTGCTGATGGTGCCGATTACGATTGCCGCGACGCTGCTATCGGCGCGGGGCACGACGCTGCTGCTGGTGATGGCAGCGATCATCCTGCTAATCCTGTGGCATTGGTCGCTGCCGCTGCCATGGAGCGGGCTGCCGCTGGTGTTCCCCGACATTTACCGCGTTGGCGTCGCTGTCGCGGTGGCACTGGCGGGAGCTTTCCTCGGCGGCTATGCGTGGCTGGTGTCGGCCGAGGGCCGCCGCCGCAATCAGGCGCTGGTGGCGACGCAGGCCGCGCTCGAACGTGAGTCGCGGATGTCGGCGCTGGGATCACTCGCGGCCGCTGCCGCGCACGAGCTCGGCGGGCCGCTCGGTACGATTACGCTGATCGCGCGCGAGCTCGCCGATAGCCTTGGCAACGATCCCGACTTCGGCGAGGACGTCCAGCTGCTCGAGCGCGAGGCGGCGCGCAGCCGCGCTATTCTCGTCGGCATCGCCAAGCGCGCCGAGGCCGAGGACCCTTTTCCCAGGCTGGCGCTCGACGCGGTGCTGCACGAGGTCGCGCATGGCTTCCAACCCGCCCGCGTGCCGATCGCGGTCGATGCGCCGGGCCGCGACCTGCCGCTGCTGCGCCGCACGCCCGAGCTGCTGCACGGGCTCAACAACCTCGTCGCCAATGCCGTGCGCCATGCCGGCTCGGCCGTTACCGTGCGCGCCGATGCCAGCGACAGCGAGGTTCACGTCAGCGTCGCCGATGATGGGGCCGGATTCGATGCTGATTTGTTACCGCATCTGGGCGAGCCGTTCCTTGGGCCATCGGTATCGCATTCGGGCGGCACCGGGCTGGGAATCTTCATCGCCACGACGTTGCTCGAGCGCACCGGCGGGCGGCTGCGTTTCAGCAACCGTAGCGAGGGTGGAGCCCAAGTCGACATTCGCTGGTTACGCAGCCACATCGAAGCGCAGGAGATTGCATGACCACCACGACGCTCGCCGATATTCCCGTTGCTGCCGCAGTGGCGCAGCCGCTGCTGCTGGTCGACGACGACCAGCCGTTCCGCCAGCGGTTGCAGCTGACACTCGAACGCAAGGGCTTTGCGGTGACCGGCGCAGGCAGCGTTACCGAGGCGCGGCGGCTGGCGAGCGGGCTCAAGCCGAGCCATGCGGTCGTCGACCTGCGGCTCGAGGACGGCAACGGTCTCGACCTCGTCACCGAGCTGCGCGCGATGCGGCCCGACATCAAGATCGTCGTGCTGACTGGTTATGGCAACCTCGCCACCGCAGTCGCGGCGGTCAAGGCAGGCGCGGTCGACTATCTTGCCAAGCCCGCCGACCCCGAGGACATCGTCCGCGCCTTGACCGCGTTGCCCGGCGAGCGTCCCGAGGCTCCTGCCGAGCCGATGTCGGCCGACCGCGTCCGCTGGGAGCATATACAGCGCGTCTACGAGCTGTGCGGGCGCAATGTTTCAGAGACCGCGCGGCGCCTCAAGATGCACCGGCGGACGCTGCAACGGATTCTGGCGAAACGCTCGCCGAAGTAGTCAACCTCCCCAGCTTGGATCGATCGCGCCTGGGTCGCTAAGGTTGAGCAGACGCTGCGCGGCGCGACGGGCAAAGCGCAGTGTCTCGGACTTGCGGCGTGCCGCAGGCATCGGCAGCGACACGGCAGGGCGTAGCTCAGCGGCGTCCCAGCGGTCGCCCGTAATCAAACCGGCGCGTTCGGGCTGAAACCACGCGTGCTCGAAGTCGGCGAGCGGGAAGCCGAGCGGCACCGCCCAGAAATAGCGGTCGCAATAGTCGAGATACTCGGGCCATTTTAGGTCGCCGCGCAGGTCGGCGAGCGACACCTTGATCTCGACGAGGGTTAGCCGCCCGTCGCCGCCCAGCCCGAGCACATCAGCACGGCGTCCGTTGGCCAACGGTACCTCGGTCAGCGGCGTGATCCCGGCGCGACACAACAGGCGGCTAACGCCGCGCGCGACGTCCTGTGCGGTTACGGGAGACTCGGCGAGGCTTGCCATGACCGCAAGCTAACAGAACAGACGCGGAACGGAAGCGGCTAAGTCGCGTCCTTAGCGGTAAAAGATGTGATGCCCGATCTGGGTCACCTTGGCCATGTTGCCCCAGGCGGGCGCGACGCGGGCAGCGTGGAAGTTGACCGCTCGCGGCGCGATCGGCGTCCAGCGGTTGGCGATGGCGATGCGCGCGATTGCCTCAGCGATACGCCAGTCGTTGCCGGCGCTCGGGCTGCGGTCATGCGCGAAGCTGAACTGGCCGGGCTGGTCGATGACGCCACAGACGCTGTCGGCAAATCGCCCTGAGGCAACGCGGTTGAGGATGACCTGCGCGACCGCGAGCTGGCCTTCGAGCGGCTCGCCGCGCGCTTCGAAGTACACAGCGCGGGCCAGGCAACGCGTGTCGGCGTAGGTTGCGGGCAGCGCCGCGTCGGACATTTCGCTGACCAAAGTCGACAGCAGTACCGGGCGCAAATCGGCCTCGGGCGTCGTCACATAGTCGTCAAGGCTGATGTCAGGGGTGTCAGTCGGGGCGAGCTGGAGTACCGAGACGTCGGTCGCCTCGCCAGTGGTGGGAAGTTCACCTGCACCCATCAATGCGAAGCCAGCAATGCCGAGGCCGATCAGTCGAGCCAAAACTGGAAAGCGTAAGGTCAAAGCATTCTCGTGCACCCACGGCCGCTGACGGCTCCGCTGGCACCGGTCGCGCGTGTCGCGCCGGGCGAGCTGGGCTGGAACCGCCTTGGTCCGCTTGGGTTGATCTCACCGGTCCCGCCCATGGGCCCGACAACCACTAGCCTTGGCTTGCTGCAGCATGAATAGACGGGTCAATCATTAACGATCGTTTCGTCGATGAAGCGTGCCAGATCGGGGGTGTCCAGTTCGATCACCCATAGATCGCGGTCAAATTTGAGCTGCCTTGCGATCCATCTATCGACGGCATCGGGGGTGATTCCATCGGTCGCGGCGGTTCGCCAGACATAATTGCCGCCGTCCCCCAAGCTGCGTTCGTAAGCGGTGCAGCTGCCATCCCGTGCCCGATGGATCAGTGCAACGCTGCCCGACACATCGTCGCCGCGGTGAATAACGGTGGCAAAGCCGCCCTCGGAAGAGACGCGGCGCAGCAGCGCTCCGGTCCAGACACGCGCGCTCAGCCGCGGCGGGGCGCTGTCAGGCAGCGCGGCTCTGCTGGCTGCGTGTCAGAATCGTCAGCAGGGCGTCGGCCGAGCCGCAATTACGCAGCTTGGCAACGAGATCGCGGTCGCGCAGCACCCGGCTGACCCGGGCCAGCGCCTTCAAGTGATCGGCCCCCGCACCGATCGGGGCGAGCATCAGCACGACGATGTCGACCGGCTCGCCGTCGAGCGCTTCAAAGTCTACCGGTGCTGCCACTCTGGCAATGACCGCGACGACGCCCGGTAACGCTGCCAGCTTCGCATGCGGAATCGCGGTACCGCCGCCGAAACCAGTCGTCCCCAAGCGCTCGCGTTCGGCAATTAGCTCGAACACGACGGCGGGGTCATGCCCGGTCAGCGCGGCTGCATGCGACGATAACTGCTTAAGCAAGCTCAGCTTGTTCGCGGCGGCGAGATCGTAGAGCACACCTCCCGGCGGAATTAGATCGTCGATGGCGTTCACGCGCGCGGCTCGACCCAGCCGATGCTGCCATCCTCGCGCCGGTACACCATGTTGTGCGCGCCGGTTTTGCTATTCAGGAACAGCAGCGCGGTGGTGTTGCGCAGGTCGAGCATCATCACAGCGTCCGACACGCTCGCATCGGGGATGTCGACGCTGGTTTCGGCGATGATCAGCGGATTATCGGGTGTCTCCTCGGTTTCCGGAGCGCCCGCAAAGATAACGTAAGCCGCGTTGTCGACCGGCGACGGCGGCGGCGTGTTGCGGTCGTTGCCAGGGCTGTGGCGATCCTTCAAACGCCGCATATAGCGGCGCAGCTGCTTGTCGATACGGTCGGCGGCGATGTCGAACGCCGGATGCGCTTCATTGGCGCGGCCGCTGCCTTTGAGGATCAGATCGTGCATGACGTGCATGACGATCTCGGCACCGAAACCGGCATGCGGGGCGGGGTGCAACGTGACGGTCGCCTGGATGGCGCGGCTGAAATATTTGTCGGCAATTGCAGTCAGTCGGACCTGCACATGCTCGCGGAACGCCGGGCCGGTGTCGACCTGGTGACCTGAAACGCGAATGTCCATCGACGTATCTCCTTGCAGGCCGGGCGGTGGCTCTAGGCCCGCCGCCACACCCCGTCAACGGCGCGGCGGGCACTAGGATTTAAGCGACTTAGCCCAGCAAGCGGGCGTACTCGACCGCAACGGCAGCTACTGCAGCCAGACTGGGGCTTTCAGCCCGGCGACCATCGCGGCATGTCGTGCAAGTTCTGCGGCGGAGGCGGCGTGCGCCCGCGGCTGCCGCATTGCACGAGGTGCGGCAGCGACCGCTTCGAGCGTCGCCGATGCAAGGTCAAAGCCGATCTGACGCCCGCCGGTCAGCTCGACATAAACGCGCGCCAGCAGCTCGGCGTCGAGCAGCGCGCCGTGCTTGCCCCTCCCCGACAGGTCGATATCGTAACGCACGCATAGCGCATCGAGGCTGTGCTTTGCGCCCGGATGCTTGGCCCGCGACAGCTCGAGCGTGCAGATCGCGCGGTGGTCGGGCAGCGGCTTCATCCCCGCGCGGCGCAGCTCCCAGTTCAGGAACGCCATGTCGAACGCCGCATTGTGCGCGACCAGCGGCGCATCGCCGATGAACTCGAGAAAATCGTCGATCACCGCCTCGAAGATCGGCTGCCCGGTCAGGAACGCGGTGCTCAGCCCGTGCACGCCTTCGGCATCGCGCGGCATCGCGCGGCATGGATCGATGTAGCTGTGAAACGTGCGCCCGGTCGTCGTCCGGTGGATCAGTTCGAGCGCGCCGATCTCGACGATACGGTGGCCGTCGCCCGGCATGATGCCGGTAGTTTCAGTGTCGAACACAATTTCACGCATGAGCCCGTTATCGCGGCTGAACCGACGTTAGACAAGCCACCACCGCTTTGACGGCGCGCCACGTGACATATCTGCCGCGCCCCGTCGGAATGACGATATCGGCGCGCGCGCGCTTGTCGGCATCGGGCAGTTGCTGGGCGAGGATCGCTTTGTACTTGGCCACGGTCATGCCGGGGCGCGCCAGCACGCGCTGCCGCTGGACCGCGGCCGGGGCGGAGACGACGACGACGACGTCAACATTGGCGGCGCCGCCGCGCTCGAACAGCAGCGGGATGTCGAGTACCACGAGTGCACGCCGCCGGTGCCGTCGTAAAAATTGCTCGCGTGCAGCACCGACTAGCGGATGCACGATCGCTTCCAGCCGGCGCAACGCGTCCGCATCGCCGAACACCGCCGCGCCGAGCTTGGGGCGATCGACTCCGGCAGCGCTGGTCGTCCCCGGAAATGCCGCCTCGATCGCCGCCAGCGCCGCGCCGCCGGGGCCCTGTAGCGCGTGCACCGCCGCGTCGGCATCGAACACCGGCACACGCAGGCGGCGGAACATCGCCGCGACGGTCGACTTGCCCATGCCGATCGACCCGGTCAGCCCGATGATGATCACGCGGTCAGCAACGCCCGCAGCTCGGTGTCATGCTCGCGCGGAGCGGGCGCGCCGTAGAACAACGCGAAGGCGGCGGCGCCTTGGGCGACAAGCATTTGCAGGCCGTCGATGGTGCGCAGGCCGCGGGCGCGAGCAGCTTTGAGCAGCGGTGTTTCGAGCGGGGCGTACACCATATCGAAAACGATCGTGTCATCGTAGTATCGGCTAAGGTCGATCGGCACGGGTGCGTTGCCCGTCATGCCGAGCGTGGTCGCGTTGATGACGATGTGGCTGTAGCGCTGATTTTCCGGGCCGTCCTGCGGGCTGAGAAGTGGGCCAAGATCGGCAAGGGCGGTTGCATCTCCGAAAGCCGTGCCGGCAAGCTCCGCCACTGGCTGCGCCCTGACGGGATCGCGCGCATACACCTTGAAATCGAAGTAGCCCGCAGCTTGGGCTCCCGCCGCCGCCGCCCGTGCAGCACCGCCGCCACCGACGATCTGGACATAGGTGGCGACATGACTCTGGTAAGGGCGGCACCAGCCGCCAAAGGCTTGAAGCGGCTCGGTAACGCCAGCTACATCGGTATTGTAGCCGCTTAGCTTGCCATCGGCCTCGACCACGATTGTATTAATCGCGCCGACGCGCTCGGCAATTGGATCAAGCCTGTCGATATGGTCGATCACCGCCACCTTGTGCGGCACGGTCACATTGACACCAGCCAGCCCCAGCTTCGGCAGCGCGCGGATCGCCTCGCCCAAATTCTCCGGCGCAACCGCAAACCGGCTGTAATCGCCGTCGATCCCGAGCTTCGCCAGCCAGAAGCGGTGAATCAGCGGCGACTTCGAATGCGCCACCGGCCAGCCGATGACCCCCGCCGCGATC
>CAXTTR010000056.1:0-11794 GCA_964247215.1 uncultured Sphingomonadaceae bacterium | reverse complement strand
GGCCTATCTCGACCGCGCTAACAGCGGCGGGTTCGAGCGGCCGTACGGCTGGGCGTGGCTGCTGGCACTCCACGGGCAGGCCGCCGGGACGCCGTGGGGAGCGGCGCTAACACCGCTGGCGGAGAAGTTTGCTGCGCGGTTCAAGGCATATTTGCCCAAGGCGGACCACCCGGTCCGAACCGGCAGTCACGCCAATACCGCCTTCACCGCGGTGCTCGCGCACGATTGGGCCACGCGCCACGACGCGGCGCTGGCGGCGATGATCACTGAGCGCGTTACTGGCTGGTATGGCGGTGACACTGCCGCGCAAACTTGGGAACCTGACGGTGACGCATTCCTGTCGCCGGTACTGACCGAGGCGCTGGCGATCGCGCGGGTGCTGCCGCCGCCAGCGTTTCACGCGTGGTTCGATCGCTTTCTGCCGCATGCCGCAGCGGGCCAGCCCGAGACGCTGTTCGTCCCGGTCACCCCATCGGACCGCAGCGACGGCAAGATCGCGCACCTCGACGGGCTGAACTTCTCGCGCGCGTGGTGCTGGCGCGAAATCGCCGCGGCGCTGCCGGGGCACGCGCTGTATGAGCACGCGCTGGCCAGCGCTGAGGCGCACATCGCGGCAAGTATCGAGCACGTCGCGGGAGACTATGCGGGCGAGCACTGGCTGGCGACATTCGCGCTATTGGCGCTTACGGCAGCTTAGACGCTGCTTAGACTCGCTTAGCCAACACTTATCCAATGCCGCTCATCCCGAGCGAAGTCGAGGGACGCGCGATTTCCGGGCAGGTCCCTCGACTTCGCTCGGGATGAGCGGGGTCGGTAAAATCAGTCACAAGCCGAATCAGCGCAGCGCCGGCTGGTAACGCCCCGCATCACCCTTCCATGACGGTGCCTCCGGCTGGTCGGCGACGCGCTCGACCAGTGCGTAGAAGAACCGGTTGAACTTCGCCGCTGCCTGCCAGTCGATCGGCTGCGCAAGGTCGTCCTGCGGCCGGTGGTAGCCGGTCTTGTACCAGTGCCGGTAAGCGCGCTCGCTGTCGGTGCCGGGCCGGTAGCCGAAGACGAACGCGGTTGCCGGGATACCGGCTTGCAGGAACGGCCAGTGGTCGGCGCGGCGCAGCAGGTTGCGCTCGGGCTCGGGGTCGCGCTGGACGGCGATGTGGAGCGGCGCGGCGACGGCGCGGACGTCGTCGCCGAGGCTGGTGTCTCCCAGCGCATGCACCGTCAGCAAGTCGAGCGGGAAGATCGGGCGCAGCTGGTCGAGGTTGATGTCGGCAGCCAGGCTCGCTTTGGGCAGCGTCGGATGGTCGACGAACCAGCGCGCCCCGAGCAGGCCCTTCTCCTCGCCGGTGAACGCCGCGAACACCACCGGGCGCGCATACCGCTCGCCGTGGCGGCGTTCGCCAAGCTGGACCAGCAGCGCCACGTACGCCGCGTCGTCGAGCGTACCATTGTATAGCCCGTCGCCGTCGACGGCCTCGCCGTGGCCATAGCCGTCGAGGTGCGCCGACAACACGATCGCCTGCGCCGCCTTCGCCGGATCGCGCCCGGGCAGCATGCCGATAACGTTGGGTGCGCTGATGGTGCGGCGGTCGAGGGTGAAGCTCGCGTGCAGTCGGCCGGGCGGGTCGAAGCCGGGCAGCGGCTGCCCGCTGCTGCCCGCCGCGATCAGTGCCGCCGCGTCACGGCCGCTGCCGCGCGTCAGCACCGCCAGCGCGTCGGCGTTGAGCGTCAGCCGCAGGAACGGGTCACTGCCGGGCTTGTCGGTCGCCAGCCGGACGTCGCGCGCATAGGCGTACGGCCAGCGCGGCGGCTCGACGGTGAAGCCGGGATCGGCGATGGTGATGAGGCCGAGCGCGCCAGCCGCCTTGACCGCCGCCGCCCGCGCCGTATCGGACGGCAACCCGGCGCGGTGCGTACCGTGGCAGATAACGAGCTTGCCGCTGACCGCGCCGAGGTCAGCGGCGGCGCAGTAGCCGCGATAGGCGAGCGGCGCGTCGGTGTCGGGCGGCGTCGCCTCGTTCGGCGCGACCGTGATGTCGTGCAGGAACGATAGCGGCCGGTCGCCGACGCCGAACTTGGCGGCGGTAACGGCGGTCTGCACCATCGGCACGCGCTGGAACCAGCTGCCGTTGTCGCCCGCCGGCCGCAGCCCGGCCTTGGCGAAGCGCGCCGCGACGAGCCGCGCCGCGCGCTCGTAATCGGCCGAGCCGGTATCGCGGCCGCCCATCGCGTCGCTCGATAACGCGGTCGTTGTCGCCCACCATGCCTGCGTGTCGGCGTCGCTTGGCCTGGACAGTGCAGCCGAGATGGCAACGGCGAAGAGGGCGTGGATCATAGGGCAGTTCCCCTGACATGGGCGAGAGCCAGACGCTTCCGCATCAGTGCCACTCGTTCATTTACAGCCGCTTCTCATCCATAAACACCCGTTGCCCCAGCGCAAGCTGGGGTCCACCAGCGATCGAGAGGGTGAACTGCCCGAGCTTGGGCCCCAGCTTGCGCTGGAGCAGCGGGTGTTGTTTCAAGTGATCCGAGATCACCGGACTTTGTTGCTGATGCATCAGCGCGCATGATGAAAGGATTATACACATGGACATCGGTTTCGTCGGGCTCGGCCAGATGGGCTCCGGCATGGCGGCGCAGCTGCTCAAGGCGGGGCACCGCGTCCACGTCTGGAACCGCGATGCCGCCAAGGCCGCACCGCTGACCGCGGCTGGAGCGACGCTCGCTGCCTCGCCTGCGGCAGCAGCGTCGGCGGGCATTGTCGTCTCGATGCTGGCGAACGACGACGCGCTCGATGCGGTCGTCAACGGCGCCGGCGGCATCCTGTTGGCGGCACCCGGCACGCTGCACATCTCGTGCAGCACGGTCGGCGTCGCGCTCACCGACCGGCTCGACGCGGCGCATCGCGACGCCGGGCAGCACATGGTCGCCGCGCCGGTGCTCGGCCGCCCGGACGTAGCGGCCGCGGGTCAGCTGTCGATCCTTGCCGCCGGGGCCGACGCCGATCTCGCGCGCGCCCAGCAGGTGTTCGAGGCCATTGGCCAGCGCGTCATCCGCATCGGCGGCGAGCCCGGCATGGCGGTCGCCGCCAAGCTTGCGTCGAACATGTCGATCGCGGCGGTGATCGAGACGGTGACCGAGGCATTCGCCATCGCCGGGTCGCGCGGGGTCGAGGCACAGGCGATGCTCGACGTGTTCGTGCAGACCGACTTTGGCAACCGCATGTTCGGCAACTACGGCAAGATGGTGATCGCGCAGGCGTTCGAACCGGCGGGCTTCCCGATGCGGCTCGGGCGCAAGGATGTCGGGCTCGGACTGGCAGCGGCGGGCGCTGACGCCGCGCTGCCGCTGGCCCGGATGATCGCGGCGCGGATGGACGCCATCATCGCAAACGGCGGCGGCGACCGCGACTGGAGCGCGCTCGGTCAGCCTTGAACCAGGGAGTGCGCGTCAGTTCAGCGGCGGCGCGAACTTCGCCAGCGCGTACGCCGCGATTCGGCGCGCCATCGCCTCGCTCGCCTCGGCGGTCGAGCGGTAGTGGACGCCGCCGCAGATGCGCGAGAACGACACCTGCCGGACGTATTCGGCGGGTGTTGCGACCGTCACGACGAAGCCGGGCATCTTGGCATTACTGAACGGCAAGCCACCCGCTGGCGGCGGACCTTCAGCTTCGATCACGGCGGCGCGTGCGGCCGCATCGACACAGTGGCCGCAAGGATATTCGGGGTGGAGCGGCGTGGCGAGCAGCGGCTGCCACTGCGGATCGGCGGTGGCCGCCGGATTGCCCCCGCCGGCGCGGATGGCGCTGATCGGCCGCCAGAAGCCGTAGTGGAATTTCGCTTCGACCAGCGCCAGCGAAGCATCGTCGTCGATCATCGCCGTCATGGCATAGAAACGCGCGTTGCGGACGAGGCTGCGGCCGGGCTGCGCCGCGACGGCGCGTAACGCCGGAGCGGAGTCGTAGGGGGCCCAGAACCGCGCCAGCACGGTGTCGCTCGCCGAGCGCTCGCTGCTGGTCTTGCCGCCCATGCGGCGGACTTCGTCGACGTCGTGGAGCCAGCGCGCGCTGTTCAGCGCGACCGGCGGCCCCGGCCGGAACTGCGTCGACGAGGTCATGAACCACGGCCGCAGCGAGAGGTATGCCGCATCGATCACCGTCGGCGCGGTCGCGGTCCACTGCCCGGCCGGTGCCTTGGGCCAGTATGGCACGACCTTGACCGCCGGATCGACACCGCCCGTCGCCAGCGCCGCGAGCGCCGCTGCCTTACCCGCCGCGATGCCCGCGGCGCGACCCGTTGCTCCACCAGCGCCGGGTGCTTCAGCGAGTGCCAGCGCATAGCGGTCGTCGATCGCAGCGTGCTGGGAGGGATAACAGGCGAGCAGCACGTCGTGCGCGGCGGTGGCGGCGGCGATCACCGGATCGGCCCCCGGTGCCGCGAGCGGCAGCTTGAGCCACGACGCGTAGCGCCGGTCGATGCTGTCGACCGCCTCGAATACCGCCAGCGCGGCCTTGGTCGGGCCTTGCACCGCGGCCGCGTCGAACGGCGCGTCGGGCGCGCGTGCCGCCGCGATCATCGCGTCCGCGAACTCGCTCCAGTCGCTGACCACGTCGGCGTTCGCTGCCGTGCCGAGGGCGGCAACAATGACGGCGATGAACGCTCCTGCCCGGCTTAGTGCTCGCATGGTCGGCCCCCTGTGATGAATGTCCGTCGTAGCGGTGCCTAAGCCGCAGCCTCCAGCAATTGCGCGCGTCGCCTTGCGACGCTCGAGCCGATGTTCATGCCTTCGCGGTACTTCGCCACCGTCCGCCGGGCGATGTCGAAACCTTCGCCGCGCAGCACCTCGACGAGTTTGTCGTCGCTGAGCGGCACCGCCTTGTTCTCCGCCGCGATCAGCCGGGCGATGCGGTCCTGCACGGCGCGGCCCGACACCGCGTCGCCGCCGTCAGCCGACTGGATGCCGCTGGTGAAAAAGTATTTGAGCTCGAACAGCCCGCGGTCGCAGCTCAGATATTTGTTCGACGTCACCCGGCTGACGGTCGATTCGTGCATGCCGATCTCCTCGGCGATGGCGCGCAGCGTCAGCGGCTTGAGGTGGTGCACGCCGTGCGCGAAGAACGCTTCCTGCTGCTTGACCAGCTCGGTGGCGACCTTGACGATGGTGCGGGCGCGCTGGTCGAGCGCCTTGACCAGCCAGTTCGCCGAGGTCAGGCAATCGGCGAGGAAGGTCTTGGTCGCCTTGCCCGCCTCCCCCTTGGCGGTGCCGCTCGCCAGCTGCGCGTGATAGCCGCGGTCCACCAACACGCGCGGCAGCGTCGCATTGTTGAGCTCGACGACCCAGCCGCCGTTCGCCAGCCGCCGGATGAACACATCGGCGACCACCGCCTGCGGACGCTCGCCGCCGTACGCCAGTCCGGGCTTGGGATTATAGCCGCGCAGCTCGCGGATCATGTCGGACAGGTCTTCCTGGTCGACACCGCACAGCCGCCGCAGCATGGTCATGTCGCCGCGCGCCAGCAGTTCGAGGTGCGCCAGCAGCGTTGCCATCGCCGGGTCGAGCCGGTCGGCTTCGCGCGCCTGGATGCACAGGCATTCCGACAGGCTGCGCGCGCCGACGCCAACGGGGTCGAAGCGCTGGATCGTGGTCAGCACCGCCTCGACCGCGGCTGGATCGGCATCGAGCCGTTCGGCAACATCGTCGACGCTGCCGCCGAGGTAACCCGCGTCATCGATCAGGTCGATCAGGTGCCGGGCGATCAGCAGCTTCGCGGGCTCGTGTCCCCACGCCACTGCCGCCTGCTCGGCGAGCACGTCGAGCAGCGACGGCTCGGCCGCGGCGAAGCTGTCGAAGTCGCCGGCAAATTCGCCACTCGAACTGCCCTTGCCGCTCGCGCCGGCGCTCAACGACAAGCCGCCTTCGGCAGCACTGACGGGGCTATCGGTCGGTCCGTCGTGGTGGAAAGTTTCGGCGCTGAAATCGACATCGAGCGGCGCGTCGCCAGCGCCGTTACCGGCGCGGATCAGCTCGTCGGTGCCCGCGCTTTCGAGATTGAGCGGCGCGCCTTCAGGCGCCGCGCTGCCGTTGCCTTCACCGCTCTCACCCGGCACGCCGTCGCCGCGCTCGGCATCGCTCGCATCGAGCAGCGGATTTTTTTCCAGTTCGGCGCCGATGAAGCTTTCCAGTTCGACGTTGGTCAGCGCCAGCAGCTTGATTGCCTGCTGCAGCTGCTGCGTCATCACCAGCGACTGGCTCTGCCGCAGGTCGAGGCGTGGACCGATCCCCATGTTCATTGCCTCACCCCCTTTCGCGGTTAGCCGCTGCCCGACTCGATGCCGGCCGGCTCAACGCTTTTCATTACGCCTAGCCAGTACGAAACCGCACGATATTCGGGTGTGACGTACGTCATAGCGTGAAGCTCTCGCCAAGGTAGACGCGCCGTACCGTTTCGTCGGCGACCAGCGCCGCGGGCGAGCCCTCGAACAGCACGCGGCCATCGTAAATGATGCAAGCGCGGTCGACGATGTCGAGCGTCTCGCGGACGTTATGATCGGTGATCAGCACGCCGATGTCGCGCTGGCGCAGCTGCACGACGAGTTCGCGGATGTCGGCGATCGAGATCGGGTCGATGCCCGCGAACGGCTCGTCGAGCAGCATGATCGACGGCCTGGCTGCAAGTGCCCGCGCAATCTCGCAGCGCCGCCGCTCGCCGCCCGATAGCGTCATTGCCGGCGCGTCGCGCAGCCGCGTGATATGGAAGTCGTTCAGCAGCTCCTCGAGCCGCGCGGCGCGGACCTTGCGATCGGGCTCGACGACCTCGAGCACCGCCATGATGTTGTCCGCCACCGGCAAGCCGCGAAAGATCGAGGTCTCCTGCGGCAGATACCCGAGCCCCAGCGCGGCGCGCCGGTACATCGGCAGATGGGTGATGTCGAAACCGTCGAGCAGGATGCGTCCCTGGTCGGGCAGCGCCAGTCCCATGATCGAATAGAAGCACGTCGTCTTGCCTGCGCCATTCGGCCCGAGCAGCCCGACGACCTCGCCGCGCCGCACCGTCAGCGAAACGTCGCGCAGCACGACGCGCTTGTCGTAGCGCTTGCCGATCGCCACCACCGCGAGCCCGCGCTCGGGTGCAGCCGTGTCCGTGGCGCGCCGCTCGAGAACTGCCGTACTGGCCATCAACGTCCTCAATCCTCATTGCAACCGACCACGATGCCAAAACTGGCGCGATTTGTGCATGGCAGCTAAAACCCTCATAAACCGCTCGCAGGTCATTGGGAAGAGGTGTTCTTGCGATGGGTCTGGGCCGCAATCGTTTGAAGTCTTACGCGGATCACGGACGCGGCACCGCGTCGCATCTTGAACGGGTTCTACCCGTGTGGCGCGGTCGAGCGTTGCAACCTCGCAAGGAGACCCACATGAGCGATACGACACCGATGCCCGCCAGCGGCAATCCGCACAGCAAGGGCGCCCCGGACGGCGTCTCCGGGACCCCGACCGAGGGCGACGGCCGCGGCGTCCACGGCCGCACCGAAGGCGGCGAGAGCGGCGGCGCGAATTACCTCAACCCGCAAACCGGCAAGGCTGGTCCATCCGGCAACAGCTCCAGCGCGGGCGAGAAGCCCGGTTCAGGTAACGGCTCGGGCTTCAGCGAGGGCGCGACCGGTCACGGCGGCCAGACGCAGATCGATTACTATGGCAGCGGCCAGCGCGGCGCCGGCGGTGCCGCCGGGCAAAACGCCGTAGCCGGCTCGAACAGCAGCGCTCACGACGGTGAGACCAAGACACCCGCACCCGCCGCCGAGCGCCCGCCGCATCAGGTCACCGCGCAGGGACGGACGTTCAGCGTCGTCGAGGACTCAGGTGTCGCCGCCGCAGAAGCCGTGGGCGACTTAGGTCCGGAGGCTGCGAACGACGCGAAGGATAGCGCGAAGGCTGGCTGAGCCTCACCACGGCCGCGGTCAGATCAGCCGCAGCTCGGCCGCACTCGCTCCCGGGAACACCGTCGCCAACTGCGCGGCGTTGAGCCCGTACAGCTTGCGGACGATCCCGCCGATCATGCCGCGGTAGTCGGTCAGCACCGGCAGGTCGCGGCCCTGGTTGAGCGTCGCCGGGCTGAGCGCGACTTGCGGCCCCGCCATGCGCCCGCCAGTGACGCTGCCGCCGAGCACCCAATAGACGCTGCCGTGGCCGTGATCGGTGCCGCGGTCGCCGTTCTCCCTGAAGGTGCGCCCGAACTCGCTGACGACGACGACGACGGTGTTGCGCCACGTCTCCGGTCCGATCTCGTCGGCGAAGCCCGCCAGCCCGCGCCCGAGTTCGCCGATGCGGTTGGCGAGGTATCCGTCGGCACCGCCCTGGTTGACGTGGGTGTCCCAGCCGCCGACGTCGACGAAGGCCAGGTTGAACTGCGTCCGCATCAGCCGGCCGATGCGCCGCGCTGCCAGCTCGAAGCCCTTGGGGCTGACCGCGCCGCGGTTCGCTGCGACCATCTCGCCCGCGATCGACTGATAGACCGTATCGCGCACGGCGAAGCCTTCGGTGACCGCTTGATGCAGGTCGGTGCCGCCGGCGTGCGCGCCCTGGTACATCGCCGCGATCAGCTCGGCCTGCCGCGGGTCGATCGCGGGCTTGCCGATGTTGTTGAGCGCGAAATTCGGGATCGCCGCGCCGCCGCGGAAAATCAGCGGCAGCTGGTCGGTGAACGAAATCGGCGTGTCGTGACCAAGTACGCCCGCCAACCGCGCCATGAAGCCCGAGCCGTAGTTCCGCGTGCCGCCGACCGGCTGACCGAGTTCGAGCGTGTCCTGCGTCTCGAAGTGGCTGCGGCTCATGTCGTCGGTGCCGGCGAACGGCACGAACGCCAGCTGCTTTTTATCCCACAGCGGCAGCAGCGACTCGCCCAGCGCCGGGTGCAGGCTCCAGTCGGCGTCAAGGCGCAGCGCCGCCTTGGGGTCGGCCGGGTTCGGCGCCGCAAGCCCGATACCGGGGCGCGACTGGTGGTAGAACGCCGAAGCCGTCGGCGCGACGATGTTCGCGGCGTCATATGCACCGCGCAGGAACACCACGAGCAGCCGCGTGTCGGCCGCGGGTGCTGCGAATGCCCGCCCGGCGAACACCAGCGGCGTTGCTGCAGCAGTGGCTTTGAGCAGGTCACGACGGTTCATTGCATCACTCCTTCAAGCTTGCCGCGGGAGCTGAGATTACCGACCTTAACCCCGCTGCCCCAGCGCAAGCTGGGGTCCATTGCCGACGTGGTGCGCGCCCTACGCCGATGGTGGGCCCCAGCTTGCGCTGGGGCAGCGGGTGGAGGTTGCAGGCTAGCCATCTTCCTCGAACTTTCCCTACCGGCGCATGAAGTCGGGCGACGACAGGAACAGCGCATTCCAGTCCTGCGGCGAGTTGGCCTGCGCCAGCGCGGTGCGGGTTCGCGCCGTCAGCGTCGGCGCGATCGCCTCGAAGTACAGCGCGTTCTGCAGCACCGGGAAGGCCGGGCGGTCGGCCGCTCCCGGCACATCGGCCTTGAACAGCCCGGCGCTGCCCGAGCCGATCTGCCGCGCGATCTCGAAACGCACCGCGAGCTGCCCCGGCCCGGTCCACGCCGCGGAGGTCAGCGGGTAACCGTCGGGCGTCTCGTGCGCGTACAGCCCCTCACCCATCCGGTTGAGCCAGCCAATCATCGGCTGCGCATTGAGGATGACGCTGTCGCCGTACGCCAGCCGCACCGCCGAGACGACATAATGCACCGGGTCCTTGAACGGGAACGCCGTCGCGCCGGGAGCCAGCGAGGCCTTGAACTCGGACGATCTGAACAGCGTCCGCAGCACTGCCGCGGTATCGCCGCGGCTCGACCGGAAGCTTGCCGCCATGCGGTCGACGACCGCGGCGGGCGGGGCATCTCCGAGAAAATATGCCGCCAGCCGCTCGCTGACGTGGTGCGCGGTGGCAGGCGACGCCGCGATCAGGTCAAGCGCTTGCTCGACCTCGCCGAAGCCCGAACCGCGGATGTGCTGGCCAAGGAACTCCTTGTCGCCGAAATCGTGGCGCGCCGGGTTGAAGGTGAACAGCCCGTCGCGGATGTACAGCCGCTGCCACTCGGGCTTGAGCTTGGGCGTATCGGGCCGCTGGTCGATACCGACCCCGGTCAGGATGCGCGCCAGCTCCTGCACATCCTTCTGCGAATAGCCCGAGCCGACCCCCATCGAGTGCAGCTCCATGATTTCGCGCGCGTAATTCTCATTGATGCGGCCCGCCGCGTTCTGGTCGTTGTCGAGGTAGCGCAGCATCGCCGGATGCGTCAGCGTCGCCTCGAGCAGGTCGCGGAAGCGCCCGAGCGCGTGCGGACGGATGGCGCGATCCTCATAGTCACCGACCATCGCGCGGATGTCGCGCTTGCCCGCCTGGACGTTGAACTGATTGAACCAGAACCACGTCATCTGCTCGCGCAGCTGGGCTGGCGAATACAGGTCGCGCAACAGCGAGCGCGTCGCCGCCTCGCGTGCCACGGCATTGATAGCGCCCTGATATGCATCGCGCGCGAGCTTTTTCGCGACCGGGTCGAGGATCGCATTCGAGTCGCGGTTCTGCGCGTCGATCGCGACGACGGTCGCCGCCAGCGGCTCGCGCGAGATCCGCATCGCGGCGATCTGCGCCTGCGCCGCGGGCGGCAGCGGCACGTCCGCCGGCATCCGAAGCTGCGCCTCGAGCCAGCGCTCGCCATCGGGCAGTGGTTGCGCGGCGGTCGCACCCCAAGTGATCCGGTTGGCGAGCGCCAGCGGCTGCGGCGGGGCGGCTGTCGCGGGCAGTGTCGCAAGCACGCCGAATATGATCGCCAGCCGCGTGGCAGCCTGGATGTTACGCATGCGATCAACCTCCATACCCCGCTATACGCGGCAGCAGCTGGCTATCCCATGAATGGCAATGCTGGGCGTTACGCCTGTCCCGTCACCGCCACCAGCGGATCGCTCCGTCGTCCTTCGGCCAGCACTGCGATCTCGACCGCGCTGAACCCGGCGCGTTCGAGGTACAGCCGGACCAGCGCGGCGTGGCCGTTGGTATCGAGCGCGCGCCAGATCGCCACCGCCTTGGTCGGGAAGCAGCGGTTCGAAAAGCTCACCACGAACGGCGCGCCGGGCCGCAGCACGCGGCGGACGTCGCTGAGCACCTCGACCGGCCGCTGCAGATACTGAATGCCGACGCAGCACATCGCGCCGTCGCAGCTCGCGTCGTCGAGCGGCAGCACCGGGCGCTCGTTGAGGTTCTGCACGAACCAGCGCGTCAGCCGCGGGTTCGCCGCCAGCTCCTTCGCGTTCATGCCGTGCCCAATCACGGCGGCGGTGGGCAGATCGTCGGGTAAATGGCTGACCCAGCTCGACATCAGGTCGAGCAGCACGCCGTTCGCGGGCAGCAATATGCCGTAATAGGCCGATAACGCCGCGACCGCGCCCTCGTCGATATGCGTCACCAGCCGCGGCGGCGCATAAAATTCGAGGTCGTCGCCGGTGTCCTGTTTGGCAAAAGCTTCGGCGGGAAGTTCAGGCAGAGCAGCGGGCATGGCGGCTCAAGCGGCGCAGCGGGCAGCTGGTTCCCCCTATCGCTTTGATTGCACCATCGGTTACGCCAACTGGACACCGCCAGTTGGCGCAGAGCGCGGCAAGCGAGACGCCGGCCTGCCTGCCGGAAACGGTCGTTCCGCTAGTTGCAAGCACCTTGACAAAATAACCAGATCAGTTCATAGCATCGCCAATGACCATTGCACATCCCAAGCCAGCCCGCCCTCGCCGTGATGGCTGGACACCGG
>CAXTTR010000055.1:0-11818 GCA_964247215.1 uncultured Sphingomonadaceae bacterium | reverse complement strand
TAGCGCGACCGGCCATCGCGGAAGTCGTGACGTTCAAGGATGCCAGCCTCCTCGAACAGCCGCACGGTTCGGTACACCGTCGCAATCGACATGCCGGGGTCGAGCTTGACCGCGCGCCGATGTAGCTCCTCGACATCGGGATGATCTTCGGAGTCCGAGAGCACGCGTGCGATCGTCCGGCGCTGCTCGGTGATGCGCAGGCCCTGCTTGGCGCACAGCGCCTCAATGTCGATCCTGCCGGTCATTCACCGCCTCCGCCGCCGCACATTAGGGGTGCGGCGGGAAGGCGGCAAGCGTCGTGCAGGCTACCCGGAGCGAACGGCAGAACGCGGCTATTTACGCAGCGAGGTGCGCTTCGTGCCTAAACCGATCTTCTTGGCTAGCGTCCGGCGCTGCGCGGCATAGTTCGGCGCGACCATCGGATAATCAGCGGGAAGGTTCCACTTCGCCCGGTAAGCATCGGGCGTCATGCTGTAATGCGTCATCAAGTGACGCTTGAGCATCTTCAGCTTCTTGCCGTCTTCGAGACAGACGATGTAATCGGGCTTGATCGAAGCGCGGACAGTGACGGCCGGCTCCTGTTTGACTTCGGGTTCGGCCTGCTCGACGCCGAGCCGCGCTAGTGTCGAAAAGACGTTCTCGATGACGTGCGGCAAGTCCGAAACGGCAACGGTGTTGTTGGCGACGTGCGACGAGACGATATCGGCGGTCAGCGATAACAGCTCGGCATGAGCTGCATTACGATCTGGCATCAATTTTATCCTTGAGTGAAGCTGTCATTGGAATTGACATTGGGGCTATGTCGCTATTCTGCAAGCATGACAAGGCTAAGATTACGACCAGATCGGTCAGATCATGAAATTATAGCTGCCGCCGCATGGTAATCGCATCGAAGGTCTCGGCATTACGGCCACGATAATAGTCGCGGCGGCGACCAACCGCGACGAAGCCGGCGCGCTCGTATAGTTGCTGTGCAGCCTGATTACCGTCGCGTACTTCAAGAAACATGGTGTCGATGCCGATACCGCCAGCAGCGTTGAACGCGGCCTGTAATAATGCGCTGCCGATGCCCTGACCACGATAGGACGGGACGACGCCGACCAGCAGCAATTCAGCTTCCGGTCCGGCGCGGCGGCACAGACTAAAGCCCAATGTCGAATCACCACTGGAGACCAGCTGCGCCCAGCTGCCGCTCAGGCTCATTGTGCCGCGCAGCTGCGCTGCCGACCATGCTTCGCCGTAACGCGGGTCGAAAGCCTGGCCGACGACGGTCGCTATCGTCGCGATATCGCCGAGGCCAGCGGGGACCAGCCGCCAGTTCACGCGAGCGTCGGAGCTGCCGGCTCCGGACTTTGCGCGGTATAAACCGCAGGCTCGAGATAGAGCGGGACGGGTGGCGCGCTGCGGCGATCGACAGGCAGCCAGCGCGCATCGGCGGCGCGCGGATGATCGCCCTGAACGACTGCGAAGTCACGAACCGCGCTGACCAGCGCGGCGCCGGATCCGGTCAACACGGCATCGTCAGGTAAGCTCACGGCGGCAGCCGCCGGCGTCGTCACACGAGGCTCCTTATCGCCTTGCCAGCCGGCCGTGATCATCTGCAGGTAAACCTGGCCGCGACCCGCATCGAGCGCCACAGTCACGGCGGCTAGCGCCGGGTCGCGCGCAAACGCGCCGGCAGCGAGCAGCGCGGTCGAAGTTGTCGCGGTAACATCGACGTTCCATGCAAGACCCAACGCACGAGCAGCGGCAATGCCGACACGCAACCCGGTATAGCTGCCCGGACCGGCATCGACGACGATCGCGTCAGGGGCTGCATAACCGGTCAGCAGCGCCGCGATCGCCGGCATCAAGCGCTCGGCATGTCCGCGCCCGACGATCTCATGATGTTCGGCAAGCAGGTCCTTGCCGTCGAGCAGGGCAACCGAGAGCGCCGCGAAACCTGTCTGGATCACCAGCAGGGTCACGCGGCGATCAAAACGCCGGCCAGAGTCGACGATCGGTCGCTCAAACGGCGCGGACTTCGACGACTTCGGGAACATAGTATTTGAGCAGCGATTCGATGCCGCCTTTAAGCGTCGCCGTCGACGACGGACAGCCCGAGCAGGCTCCCTGCATCTGCAGGAAAACAACGCCCTTGTCGAAGCCGCGATAGATGATGTCGCCACCGTCGTTCGCCACCTGCGGGCGGACGCGGGTGTCGAGCAGGTCGTTGATCTGCTCGATGATCTCGGCATCCTCGGGCGCGTCGTTGAGCACCACCGCCGGCCCGGCTTCGCCGGCGAGCAGCGGCGCGCCGCTGCTGAAGTGATCGACCAGCACGCCCAAAATCTGTGGCTTGAGCGCGGTCCAGTCGGCCGAGCCCTCGGCCTTGCTGACGGAGACGAAATCCTGCCCGAAGAACACGCCGTCAACGTCGCCGAGCCCGAACAGCGCCGCCGCAAGCGGTGACGCGGCCGCGTCCTCGGGCGTCACGAAGCTCATCGTGCTGCCTGCGGTGACCGGCTGGCCGGGCAGGAACTTCAGCGTCGCGGGATTGGGGGTGCGCTCGGTCTCGATGAACATGGTCGTTCTCCAATACGGTGCATGTGGCCCGGTGCGACGCGGAGATCAAGTCATACGCAAGCTGCGAGGCTCAGCTCAGGTCGGCGATGCGGGTCTCGCTGAGACTGCCCGGGACGATCATGACGAGGCAGGGCAGCTGGCCGGCGCGTTCGCCGGTGAAAAACGCGATCAGCGGTCCGGGTGCGCCGCGCGCCGCCGCGCCAAGCACGAGCGCGTGGATCGAGGGGTCGGCGGCAACGGTTTCCATGACAAGATCGATGATCGCGCCCTGCCGCACGATGATCGACGGCCGTTCACCGCCGGCTGCGGTGACATCGTCGGCAAGTTTGGCGAGCAGCGCCTCAGCTGTCGCGGTCGCCTCTGCCTGGATGATCTCCTGCACGCCGCCCCATTGCATGAATTCGGCCGCGGGCATGCCGTGCAGGAGTGTGACCCGGGCGTTGACCGTTGCCGCGCGCAGCGCCGCATAACGCAGCGCGACGCGGCTTTCAGGAGTATCGTCGACAACGACGAGGTAGGTCCGCGTACTGTCCACCGGCGCAGACTAGGCCGGAACCGCCGCTCGCGACAAGAGCGTCACGAGCAGCGGTAGAGCTTGGCTAGCGCGTCACCGCGGAGACAATCGGCGCATCCGGACGACGCGGGTCGATGCGCACGCGCACAGTCTCGCCCGAGCGGCCGGGAAACTGCGCGAACACCGCGGTGACAAGGTTCGGCACCAGCCGGGTCAGGTTGTTGGTATCGCTGACCGTTTCGGCGCGGCCTTCGAAGACGCTGACCTTGTCGGCCGCACGGTTGATGCGGACATCGGCGAAGGCGTTGTACTTGGTTACCGAGTACACCTCGGGGCCGTCGAAGAACGGATCGCCGAAACCATAGCCGCCGTAGCCAAAGCCGCCGTAGCCGAACCGGCCGTAACCAAAGCCGCCATAGCCGCCGAACCCGCCGTAGCCAAAGCCCGGGTAACCAAAACCGCCGTAGCCAAAGCCACCGTAACCAAAGCCCGGCCGGGTCATTACCTTTTCACGCGGGTTGCTGACGCCATAGTCGAACTCAGCAATCAGACTGGCGTTACGCGGATCGGCAACCTCGACGAAACCGGCCTGCGTCAGCTTCTGGCGAACATAGCTGGCATAGGTCGCGAACTGCAGCCCGCCGGCCTTGGCCGGATCGGCCGCAGCGATCGAGAACGTCTGCCCGGTCGGCGGCGGCAGTGCGTGGAAACGCGCTACGCGCGCCTCGAACGGCGTCGTGCAGGCGGTGACGAGAAGTAGTGCAAGCGCAGGTAGTGCAGCCTTGAAGCGCATGATTATAAACCTCGTTGAACCCCAATGGCCGATGCAATCGCGCACCGGCTATGAACCCGGACTTAATCCGGTGCATCAATCGCTTGATCTTGTCCTAGGTAGGTTGCAGCCGGGCGGTTGCGACCGAACGCCGCCGCGTGCCGACACCGATAGTATCAGCTCGCCCCTAAGAACCCCACCGCACGGTACACCTCCGCCAGCACCGGGTCAGCGATCGACCGCGCCTTTGCCGCACCTGCCTGCAGCACGCTGTCGACATACCCGGGATCGGCCCGCAACCGCACGAAGCGCTCGTTGATCGGCGTCAGCTTCGCCACCACCAGCGCCGCCAGTGCCGGCTTGAACACCCCGAAGCCCTTGCTGCCGTAGTCGCGCAGCACCGCGTCGAGGCTGGTCTCGGCGAGCGCGGCGTAGATGCCGACGAGATTGCGCGCCTCTGGCCGCCCGTCGAGTCCGGCGGCTTCGCTGGGCAGGACGTCGGCATCGCTCTTGGCGCGCTTAAGTTTTTGCCGGATCGTGTCGGCATCGTCGGTCAGGTCGATACGGCTGGCGTCGGAGGCGTCGGACTTGCTCATCTTGGCGGTGCCGTCGCGCAGGCTCATGACGCGCGCCTGCCCGGCGTGGCCCATGCCGCCGATGACGGGTTCAGGCAGCGTGAACAGCTCGACGCCGTAGTCGGTGTTGAACTTGGCGGCAATGTCGCGCGCGAGTTCGAGGTGCTGCTTCTGGTCGTCGCCGACCGGCACGTGCGTCGTCCGGTACAGCAGGATGTCGGCCGCCTGCAGCACCGGATAGGCGTACAGGCCAACGCTGGCGCCCTCGCGGTTGCCCTTGGCGGTCTTGTCCTTGAACTGCGTCATGCGGTCGAGCCAGCCGACGCGCGCGACGCAGTTGAGCACCCACGCCAGCTCGGCATGCGCGCGCACCTGGCTCTGCACGAACAGCACCGACCTTGCCGGATCGATTTCCGCCGCCAGCAGCGCCGCCGCCATCTCGCGGGTGTTGGCCGCGAGCTGCCTGGGGTCATGCGGCTGCGTGATCGCGTGCAGGTCGACGATGCAGTACAGGCAGTCATAAGCGTCCTGCATCGCCGCCCAATTGCGGATCGCGCCGAGGTAGTTGCCGAGATGCAGGTTGCCGGTCGGCTGGATGCCCGAGAGCACGCGTTTCATGGCAATGTCCGTGGCTGGTGGCGGCGCGTCAGTTGCGCCTTGATGTCGGCGAGCGAAAACGCCCCGAGCGCGGCGGCGACGGCGATGTAAACCAGGCCCCCGGTGCCGATCAGCAGTGCCAGCGCGATGCAGCGCTCGATAATGGTGGCGCTCATCGCCGGGGCGACGAGCCGGTTGGCGGCGAGCAGCACCGCGGCCATCGCCGCGGTCGCCAGCGCCAGTCGCGGCAGCGATCTCTTCAGCCGCGCATCGATGTCGAACTGCTGACGGCGGCGCAGCGTCCAGTAGAGCAGAACGGCATTGAGCCATGCTGCGGCCGCGCTCGACAGGGCAATCCCGACATAGGCCAGCGGCCAGATCAGCAGCAGGTTGCCGCCGAGGTTGACCAGCATCGACGCGACCGCGATCCGCACCGGCGTCCGCGTGTCGGCGCGCGCGTAAAAGCCCGGCGTCAGCACCTTGATCAGCACATACGCCGGCAGCCCGAGCGAGAACGCCGCGAGCACGGCCGCGGTCCGCACTGTGTCGTCGTGGTGAAAGCGGCCGTGTTCGAGCGTCGTCGCGATGATCGGCAGCGCGCTGACCACCAGCGCCGCGGCAGCAGGGAGCGTCAGCAGCAGCACCAGCTCGACGGCGCGATTTTGCGTGTGCAGCGCCACCGCGTCCTGCTTCGCCCCGAGCTGGCGGGCAAGGGTGGGCAGCAGCGCCGTCCCGACGCCGATACCGACCAGCCCGAGCGGCAGCTGGTTCAGGCGGTCGGCATAATAAAGGTACGACACCGCCCCCTCGCCGAGGAAGCGCGCCGCGAGCGCAGTCGAGATCAGCAGGTTGAACTGCACCGCCCCCGCCCCGAGCGCCGCCGGGCCGATCAGGCGAAGCAACTGGCGAACGTTCGTCGTAAGCTTGGGAAGCTTCAGGCGAAGGTCGATGCCGGCACGGTGACACGCCCACAGCAGCCACAGGAATTGCAGCATGCCAGCGACACTTACCGCCGCCGCCTGCGCCCGCGCGCTGTAGATGTCGCTATGTCCATAGAACAGCAGCAGCGCCGCGATCAGCGTCAGGTTGAGCAGGATCGGGGCAGCGGCATTGACCCAGAAACGTCCGATCGAGTTGAGGATGCCGCCGAGCAGCGAGGTTAGCGAGATCGTCAGCAGGTACGGGAATGTCATTCGCGTGAACTCGACGGCGTAGCGGAATTTATCCGGGCTGGCTCCCGGAAACCCGCCGGTCAGCAGCCAAACGACGGGGGCCGCGGTCACGATCATGACACCGGTGAAGACCAGTAGGATCGGCAGGAGCACCGCCAGCACTTGTTCAGCAAATAGCCGCCCGGCACTGAGCTCGCCGTTATGCTCACCAAGCGTCCGGCTGAACATCGGCACGAAAGCAGCCGCGAACGCGCCCTCGGCGAACAGCGCGCGAAACAGGTTGGGCAGCCGGAACGCGATCAGAAAACAGTCAGCCGCCAGCCCCGCACCGACAAAGCGCGCGAACAGCACATCGCGGACGAAGCCAAGAATGCGGCTGATCAGGGTTAGGCCGCCGATGGTGGCGGTGGCGCGGACGAGACTCATTTAGTCCTCCCCGCCTGCGGGGAGGACCAAACTAATTCATCACCGCCGGTGACCCGCCCTGGTTCTGCTGCTGCGCCATGTAGAGCGCGCCGAAGTCGATCGGCTCGAGCATCAGCGGCGGGAAGCCGCCGTCGCGGGTGGCGTCGGCGATGATCCGCCGGGCAAACGGGAACAGCAGCCGCGGTGCCTCGACGATCAGAAACGGCTCGAGCGCCTCCGATGGGATATTCCGCAGCCCGAACAGCCCGGCGTACAGCAAGTCGACGACGAACGCCGTCGTCTCGTCGTTATAGGCGCGCGCTTCGATCTTGATTTCGACCTCGAAGACATCGTCGCCGGCGCGCTTGGCGTTGACGTTGATGTTGACCTCGATGCGCGGCGCCGTCTCGACCTGGAGCGAGGCGGGCGCGTTCGGGTTCTCGAACGACAGGTCTTTCACATATTGCGTCAGGATGCCGACCTGTGGCGCGTTCAACGCCGCCGCATCGAGGCCGTTACCATTGGGAGCAGCCAAGTCCGAGCCGGAGGTCTCATCGACCATAAAATTCGCTTTCTGACGCTATAATGATGCAACGTGGCGCTAGCAGCCGGGTTGTTTGCGCGCAAGTCACCGGTCACTGCTTGTGCCGGGCCGGATCACGCTTATCTGGGAGCGACTTGCCGTATAAGCTGAAATTGTTGTTGTCACAGGGCAGCGTCGTGGATGGACCGCCACGATACAGCTTGATAAGGTCTTCCGTCTAATCTGAGGCGATATGATGTCCGATAGCGGAACCTGGGTCGAGATTTTGCTGCTGGCGATGCTGGCGGGCTTCATCGGCCTGCGCCTCGTCAGCGTGCTCGGCAAGCGCACTGGCCATGAGAAGCCCGTGCCCGACCGCTTTACGGTGAGCCAGCCTGAGGTCGTCGTTGCGCGTCCCGGCGTCGCCGAGACGCGCCCGCGCACGATGGTGACATTGCCCGCCGGGACCGACGCGGCGTTACTGCCCGACCTGCAACGGCTCGCCGATGTCGACACGGGCTTCGATCCGGCGAAGTTCCTGACCGGCGCGCAGGCGGCTTACCGCATGGTGCTCGAGGCGTTCTGGAGCGGCGACGCGGCGGCAATGGATGGACTGGTGTCGGACGAAGTCGCGCACCAGTTCAAGCGCGCCATCGAGCAGCGCGGCGGCACGGCGCTGCCGAATCGGCTCGCCAGCGTCGACGGCGCGACGATCACCCACGCCCAGATGATCGGCCAGATGGCCGAGGTTACGGTGCGCTTCGATGCGAAAATTACCGCGGGCGGCAGTGCGGCGGCGACCAACCGCGATGTCTGGACCTTCAGCCGCCATATCGGCTCGCCCGATCCGGCCTGGCTGCTGATTGCCACCGACGCGGAGGCGTGAAGGCTGCGACGCGGCGGTCAAGTCGGTCGTTGAATCGAGCGTTTCCGGCTTTGCTTGGTTCCCGGCTGCCGTCCAGGATGTCCCACAACGTTGTCCTGCTGGCGCTCGGCTTGCTTGCCGGTTGCGCCGCTCAGCATGGTGATCAGAGACCGGCTTTATCAGGCGGAGCAGCCCCGCCGCCGCCCGTCGTTGAAGCCGCTCCTGTCACACCGGCCCTTTCTGCCCCAGCGGCCGATGCGCTTAGCGTTGGTGCGAAAATTGTCGCCATGCCCGGGATGCAGCAAGGCTCGGCGGCTGCACTCGCCGTCTTCCGCCGAAGCTGCACGGCGCTTCTCAGCCGCGACGACCTTAGCGGGCTGACCAAACCGGGCGACTGGAGTGTGGCATGTGCTGCAGCGAAGCGCGCGACTGATGGCGCGACGTTTTTTTCAGCAAACTTCACCGCCGTCCAGGTCGGTGACGGCCGCGGCCTCGACACCGGCTATTACGAACCCGAACTGGCGGCCTCGCGGCACCCCGCACCCGGTTACGCCGTGCCGGTCTATCGCCGCCCGCCCGATCTGGTCGAGGTCAATCTGGGCCGCTTCGATCCGGCGCTGGCGGGCAAGCGCGTCTGGGGCAGGGTCGCTGGCAAGGCGCTCGCGCCGTACCCCGACCGCGCCGCGATCGAGGGCGGGTTACTCGCCGGGAAAGGCCTCGAACTGGCCTATGCCGCCGACCCGTACGCGGCATTCTTTCTTGAGATCCAAGGTTCCGGACGCTTGCTGCTCACTGACGGCAGCATCGTTCGCGTCGGCTACGACGGGCAGAACGGCCAGCCATACGTCGGCATCGGCAAGCTGTTGCGCGACCGTGGCGTGCTCGCGCCGGGGCAGGCGACGATGGCGGGGATCACCGGCTGGCTGCGCGCGCATCCGGACGAGGCAACTGCCCTGCTCCACGAGAACCGCAGCAAGATCTTTTTCCGCGAGCTGACCGGATTGGCGTCGAACGACGGCCCGCCGGGCGCGCTCGGCGTGCCGCTGACGCCGCAGGTCAGCGTCGCCGCTGACCCGCGCTTCGTGCCGCTCGGCGCGCCGCTTTGGCTGAGCACTACCGTCGCGGGCGTTGGGCCGGTCACGCGAGTCATGATCGCACAGGATATAGGCGGCGCGATCAAGGGTCCTAACCGCCTCGACCTGTTCTGGGGCAGCGGTGACGCGGCAGGTGCAGTTGCTGGCGGGATCACGGCGACCGGCAAAGTGGTATTGCTGCTGCCCATGACGGCTGCGGCCCGGCTGACAGCGGACATCAAGGTCAAGCCGGACAGCGCCGATGCGCCGTCTCGGCGCTGAAGAGTCCGCGCTGTGGGCGCGCGTCGCAGCGTCGGTGCGCCCGCTGCCCGGCCGGACCCGTCCGCTGGCAGTCGCGTCACCGCCGAAACCGGTCGAGCGCGTGCCCGATGCACCACCGCCGCCCAAGCGCACCGCGACCGCCAACCGCATCGCGGTCGACGCCGCAACGCTCGACGGCGGCTGGGACCGGAAAGTCCGTACCGGGCGGCTTGACCCCGACTTCACGCTCGACCTGCACGGCTACAGCCGCGACCGCGCGCACGCGCTGCTGACCGCGTGCATCACCGATGCGGCGCTGAGCGGCATGCGCGTGCTGCTGGTCATCACCGGCAAGGGGGCACGGCCCGGCGACGACGACGACGTCCGCTCCGGCCACCGCCCGCGCGGTGTCATCCGCGCCAGCCTGCGCGACTGGCTGCAGGACAGCAACCTGCGCCCGTACATCGCCGCACTGCGCCCGGCGCACCCGCGCCACGGGGGCGGGGGAGCGTGGTATGTGATTCTGCGGCGGCGGTGAACCCTAAGCCGCTTTCGCCATCGACGCCGCGCGCCACCGCAGCATCCGCCAGATCGCCGCCGCTGTCAGCCTGAACAACGCGCCGTTCGGCCGCAGCGCTACCGCGCGCAGCATCATCCGCACCGCATTGTCGATATGCGGCCGCCGGTACAGCTTGAGCGCGCGCCGCCCGTACTCGCTCGAATAGCTCGACCGGTATGCAGCCTCCGGAGCCTTGGGCAGCACGTTTGCCGCGAACCACGCCCAGCCAAGCTCGTCGTCCTCGGCCTCGGCGAACCGCGTCGCAGCGACATGCAGGCGCGTTGCGAGCGGCAGCGGGTGGCTCGACTGGTAGCGCGCGAAATGCCGCGCAAACAGCCGATAGTGCATGAACTCGTCCGCCGCGATGTGCCCGGCGATCGCCTTCAGCACCGGCTCGCCGGTGGCGTCCCTGATCGCCGAGTAAAACGACGACGTCCCCGTTTCGACGACCTGCCGCGCTACCAGCTCGCCGGTGCGCGAGCCGCGGATCGACTGCGAGACACCCTGCGGAATGTGATAACCGGCGCGGAACGCCGCCAGCGCCGCGGCAAAGTCGAACCCCGGGTCGGCAAGCTCGGCCCAGCGTCCGAGCGCGGCACCGTGCTGCTCCTCCTCGACGCCCCACGTCCGGATCGCGCTGAGAAACGCCTCGTCGCCGGCGAACACATCGCTCAGATAGGCGACGTAATCGGCGGCGTTCGCCTCGACCAGCGCCGCGGTCTTGACGACCGCCAGCAGGTCGGCATCGGCCGCGCCGGGCACGACCGCGCGCCAGTCGATGTCGTCCAGCGTCCACCCGCTCATTGCGTCAGTTCTCCTCGGTAACGCAGTAGCGACGCACCCTTTGCGAGGTACGGTGCAACCAGCGTTAACCGAATCCTACAGCAACTGGCGCAGATGTCTAATTGACCGTGGCGGCCTGCATCGCTTCATAGCGCGCCACCTGCGCCGCCGCGGCCCTGACCGCCGCTTCGCCGCTCGCATTGCGGAGCGCTTCGCGCGCCTCGGCGAGCTTGGCGGCGGTCGCCTCGACGTCGATCTCGCTAACCGGCGTGGCACCCTCGGCCAAGATAGTCAGCCCGTTCGCGCCGACCTCGGCGAAGCCGCCGTCGATGAAGATGCGCTCGGGCACGTCGTTCATCCCCGCCGGATAGACCATGATCGCGCCGGGGCGGATCGTCGACATCAACGGCGCATGCCCGACGAGCACGCCGAAGTCGCCCTCGGTGCCGGGGACAACGACCATGTAGACCTCGTCCGAGCGCAGCAGGCGTTCGGGCGAGACGAGTTCGAAGTGGAGCAGGTCGGGCATGTCAGTTCGCCTTGCTTACTACCCTCTCCCGTAGAGGGAGAGGGGAAGATACTACGCCGCGTCCGCCGCCAAACGCTGGCCCTTGGCGACGGCGTCCTCGATCGTGCCGACCATGTAGAACGCCGCCTCGGGCAGATAGTCGTATTCGCCCGCGACGATGCCCTTGAAGCCTTTGATCGTGTCGGCGACGTTGACGAACACGCCGGGCGAGCCGGTGAAGATCTCGGCGACGTGGAACGGCTGGCTGAGGAAGCGCTGGACCTTGCGGGCGCGGCTGACGACGAGCTTGTCGTCCTCGGACAGCTCGTCCATGCCGAGAATGGCGATGATGTCCTGCAGCGACTTGTACTTCTGCAGCACTTCCTGGACCGAGCGCGCGACGGCGTAATGCTCCTCGCCCACCGTGCGCGGTTCGAGCACGCGGCTGGTCGAGTCGAGCGGGTCGACGGCGGGATAGATGCCGAGTTCGGCGATCGACCGGCTGAGCGTCGTCGTCGCGTCGAGGTGCGCGAACGATGTGGCGGGAGCCGGGTCGGTCAGGTCGTCGGCAGGCACATAGATCGCCTGAATCGAGGTGATCGAGCCCTTGTTGGTCGAGGTGATCCGCTCCTGCAGCGCGCCCATG
>CAXTTR010000054.1:0-11913 GCA_964247215.1 uncultured Sphingomonadaceae bacterium | reverse complement strand
GGCCTATGTTCGACTGATGGTCGAAGCCGTCGTCGCCACGCCGACCGGGATCGAGATCCGAGGCTCCAAAACCGCACTCGAAAGCGCGGTTTTGGACGATAGTACCGGAACCGGACAGGTGCCCAGTTTTGACCCGGTGTGGTGCCGCTTAGGTGACTCGAACACCTGACCCCGTCATTACGAATGACGTGCTCTACCGGCTGAGCTAAAGCGGCGGTGCGGAGCCCCTAACAGGCGAGCGCGGCCGGCACAAGCAAGTTGGCGCGCGCGCGACCGTTATGCTGGGGGGACACGCCGCCCCCAGGCCAAACCATGCGACCGCACGCCACTGCCGAGCTGACCTTCGAGCCGCCGCCGCAGCTGTCGTGGCGGCCCGAGCGGCGGTTGGCGGGCCGCGCGCTGGCGCTGTGGAAGGCGGCCAGCCGCGACGGCGAACTGCCCGCGGCTGCCGAGTTTGAACGCGGCGAGCTGATGTGCTCGTGCGCTGATCGCAGCACTGCGCTGCAAGCGGCCGGGGGCGGCGCGAACGTATCGCGGGTCGGCGCGACGATAGCCGAGACGTTCGAGCTGGCGTGCGGACCGCTAGCGGATAGCGCGACACCCCTTGGCAGGAGACTGCGGCGGGCCTTCGCCAAGCTGATCGAGGTGTCGGCCCCGATTTCGTTCGAGGCGAGCTTTGTTGCCGGCCGAAGCGGCGGAATCCTGCTGACGCGCGGGGTGTTGCTACCCCTGCTCGACAATGCCGGTTTACCGACCCGGGCGGTGGCTGTCATGACATGGAAGGAGACGCTGAGCGCAGCTGCGAGTTTCCGGCTGCATGACGAGCTCGACGGATCGCTCGCTACCGGTCGCTCCGCGCTATGCAAGACTGACTCGCGGCTGCCCGGTTCGCTGTTCGCCGCGTTCGGATCGTCACCGGTGTGCTCGTTGGCCGACGCGCCGGTGCCAGGGAACGGCGGTTACCGGGCTGCCTCGACCAGAGTCGCGGACCACTGAACTCGATGGTCGCTCCGCCAGCCTTGTTACCGCGCCGTCGCGGACGCATAAGCGCCCGCAGTGACGTACCAGCAGGCAGCCCTGTCGTTAAGGGCGGGAGATTACCGTGTCGAGCAATCACCCCGGGAGCCTAACCGGCCCGAACACTCCGGCAGACGATCACCTGGCTCAAGTGGCATCCGCTGTCCCGTCCGTCAGCGAGGAGGGAGGCACAGCAGGTTCGACCAGCCAGAAATCCGCGACATCGCCGAGCCCGACGACCGCCGCCTTGCAAGCCGCGTTGTTCGATGCGGCGCTGCCGGGAGAAGCCGATCACATCGATGCCGCGGCAGCGGGGCGCATCCTGAGCTTCGTCGAGCGGACGGCGGCGCAGCGCGTACCGGAAACGCCGATGATCGCCTTTGATGATGCGGCAGCGTCGGCGAGCGACGGTCCGGCATCGGCGCGGCGGCGGCTGGCGCTGGTCATCGTCAATGACGACATGCCATTCCTCGTCGACTCGGTGTCGTCGGCGATCACTGCGGCGGGCGTTGCGATCGAACGGTTGCTGCATCCGATCGTCGCCGTCCGCCGGGATCACGAGGGCAAGCTGCTCGATCTTACGCCGCTCGGACAGACGCTTGCGCACGGCGCGGTGCGCGAGTCGATCCTTTACCTCGAACTCGACCGCGTCGGTGCGAAAGCGCGGGGCGAGCTGCTGGAAGTCCTGCACAAGGTACTCGCCGACGTGCGCGCCGCGGTCAACGACTGGCCGGCGATGCTGGCGATGCTGCACGCGACGACGCGCTCGCTCGGCGACAACCCGCCACCGATCGCGCCGCATGCATCGGCGGAGGCGTGTGCATTCCTCGAGTGGCTGGCGGCCGACAACTTCACGCTGCTCGGCGCGCGGCGGTATGAGGTGGCGGGTGACCACGCCGGTGGCACGGAGGCGGCCGCAGGTCTCGGCCTGCTGCGCGATCCCGATTATCCGTTGTGGAGCGATGCTGCTGCGGAGACGCCCGCGCCGGTGCGGAAATTCATGACGTCGCCCGATCCGCTGCTCGTCACCAAGGCGAGCGCGACGTCGACGGTGCATCGGCGCGTCAACGCCGATCTGATCATGGTCAAGAACTTCGACCGCGACGGGCGCGCGGTGGCCGAAACGCGCTTCGTCGGGCTGTTCACCAGCGCCGCGCTCGCGACCTCACCACGGCTGGTGCCGCTACTGCGCCGCAAGGTCGGCGGGGTGATCGACGGGCTCGGCTTCGACTCGAAGGGGCATACCGGGAAGGCGCTGGTGCATGTCATCGAGAGTTTCCCGCGCGAGGAACTGTTCGAAGCGACCCCTGGGCGGCTGCGGACGATGGCGCTCGGCCTGCTGTCGCTGCTCGACCGGCCGCGGCCTAAGCTGTTTGTCCGCACCGACGTGCTCGGGCGGTTCGTTTCGGTGCTCGTTTATGTGCCGCGCGATGCCTACACCAGCGGCATCCGCGAGAGCGTCGGCAACATGCTGACCGAGGCGCTGGGCGGACAGCTGACGCGCTACGAGGTCGAACTGCGCGCCGAGGGGCTGGCGCGGGTGCACTATGTCATCGCAACGCACCTCAGCGCGCCAGCAATCAACGAGGCGGCGCTCGATGCCAAGCTCGACCTGCTGGTGCGCGGCTGGGATGCGGCGCTCGAAAATGCGCTGACCGAGCTTGCCGGACCAGCGCGCGCGGTGCGGCTGCGGCTGAGCCACGCCAAGCTGTTCTCCGCCAGCTACCGTGCGCAGTATAGCGCCGCCGAGGCCGCCGCCGACATCGTCCACCTGAGCGGGCTCGCCGATGCGCGGGCGCGCGATGTTCAGCTGTACCGGCGCGCGGGCGACGGGCCGCACCAGCTGCGGCTCAAGATCTACCGCCTCGAGGAGATCATCCCGCTGTCGGACGCGGTGCCGGTGCTCGAAAACTTCGGGCTGCGCGTCATCGAGGAGTTTCCGTTCGACCTCGACGGCGGGCGGTTGGGGTGGATCCACGATTTCCTGCTCGAAGCGCCCGATGTGTCGACGACGCTCGACATCGAGGCGCTGCGGGCGCGGCTCGAACCGGCACTGCGGGCAGTGCTGCTCGGCACGCAGGAGAATGACGGGTTCAACGCGCTGGTGATCGCGGGTGGTATTGACGCCGAAACCGCGAACTGGCTGCGCGCTTACTTCCGCTATTTGCGCCAGACCGGCGTAACCTACGGGCTGATGACCGTCGTCGACGCGCTGCGCCGCTATCCGACGCTGACCGGCGCATTGGTGAAGCTGTTTTGCGCGCGCTTTGCCCCGGATAGCGCCGACCGTGAAGGCACGGCAGCACTCGCCGGGATCGAGGCCGGGCTTGGCGCGGTTGCGGCGATCGACGACGACCGTATCATCCGGCTCTACCGCGCCGTCATCGTCGCAACGTTGCGGACCAACGCCTTCGTGCCGGGCGGTCCCGAGGCGCTGGCGTTCAAGCTCGACAGCCATGCGGTGCCGAACCTGCCGCCGCCGGTGCCATACCGCGAAATCTGGGTATTCAGCCGGCGGGTCGAGGGCATCCACCTGCGCCACGGCCCGATCGCGCGCGGCGGGCTGCGGTGGTCCGACCGCCGCGACGACTTCCGCACCGAAGTGCTCGGGCTGGTCAAGGCGCAAACGGTCAAGAACACCGTCATCGTACCGACCGGCGCGAAGGGTGGTTTTTACCCCAAGCAGCTGCCGTCGGGGGCCAACCGCGATGCCTGGCTGGCGGAGGGCACCGAAGCCTACAAGATCTTCGTGCGCACCTTGCTGTCGCTGACCGACAATCTCGCGCCCGACGGCTCGACCATTCCGCCCGCGGGCGTCGTCTGTCACGACGCGCCCGACCCGTATCTCGTCGTCGCTGCCGACAAGGGTACCGCGACATTCTCCGACACCGCCAACGCGATCAGCCTCGAACGCGGCTTCTGGCTCGGCGATGCCTTCGCCAGCGGCGGCGAGCACGGCTATGACCACAAGGCGATGGCGATCACCGCCAAGGGCGCGTGGATCTCGGTCGCGCGCCACTTCCGCGAGCTCGGCGTTGATGTCCAGACCGCGCCGGTCCGCGTCGCCGGCGTCGGCGACATGTCGGGCGACGTGTTCGGCAACGGCATGCTGCTGTCGGACAGCCTCAAGCTCGTCGCGGCCTTCGACCACCGGCATATCTTCCTTGATCCGAACCCGGACGCCGCGGCCAGCTTTGCCGAACGTAAACGGTTGTTCGAGCTGCCGCGTTCGTCGTGGGATGACTACGACAAGGGGCTGATCTCGGCGGGTGGCGGCGTCTTTTCGCGTAACCAGAAAGCGATCCCGCTGACGCCCGAAGTCCAGGCCGCGCTCGGGATCAGCGCCACGTCGCTGTCACCGTCCGAGCTGATCATCGCCATTCTCAAGGCCAAGGTCGACCTGCTGTGGTTCGGCGGCATCGGGACGTATGTGAAGGCCGCGTCGGAGAGCAACGCCGACGTCGGCGACCGCGCCAACGATGCGCACCGCATCGACGGCGGCATGATCGGCGCCAAGGTCATCGGCGAGGGGGCCAATCTTGGGCTGACGCAGGCCGGGCGCATCGAATATGCGGCGCACGGAGGCCGCCTCAATACCGACTTCATCGACAATTCGGCGGGCGTCGACTGCTCGGACAATGAAGTGAACATCAAGATCGCGCTCAACCCCGAGGTCGCCGCGGGCCGGCTCGACGAGGCGGGGCGCAACGCGTTGCTGACCGCGATGACCGACGACGTCGCGGCGCTGGTGCTGCGTGACAACCACCTGCAAACGCAGGCGCTGTCGATCGCCGAGCGCGGCGGGGTGACCGCGGTGCCGGCATACATCCGCCTGATCCAGCTGCTCGAAGCCAGCGCCGCCGGGCTCGACCGCGATGTCGAGGGGCTTGCCAGCGACGATGTTCTGACACAGCGCGCGCGGGGCGGACAGGGGCTTGAACGCCCCGAACTCGCGGTCGTCATGGCCTATGCCAAGATGGCGGTATACGATGCGCTGGTCGGCAGCGCGGTGTGCGACGACGCTCGGCTCCACCCGGACCTGACCGCGGCGTTCCCGCCCGCGATGGTCGAACGTTTTCCCGTCGCGGTCGACCACCACCGGCTGCGCCGCGAGCTGATAGCCACCAAGCTGGCGAACGAGCTGATCAACCGCGGCGGGCTGACGCTGCCGTTCGAACTTGCCGAGGAACTCGGCACCGGGCTCGACCGCGTCGCCGCCGCGTTCGTCGCCGCGCGCGACCTGTTCGACTTCCGCGCGCTGTGGACCGCAATCGATACGGCTGACGTGGCTGGGACGGTGCAGCTCGATCTGCATCTGGCGGCGATCGGCGCGCTGCGGATGCAGATGGCCGACCTGCTCCGTGCGGGACGCGATACGACGCCGTCACAACTGGTCGGCAAGTTGCAGCCAGGGATAAAACGGCTTGCCGACGCGCTCGACGGCTTACTTCGCCCCGAGCCGAAGGCGCAGCTCGATGCCTATGCGAAGACCCTCGCCGATGCCGGAGCGCCGCCGGCGGTCGCGGCGCAGCTGGTCCGCATCGCGGCGCTCGACGGCGCGGTCGGCACCGGACTGCTCGCGGCCGACCTCGACCTTGACGCACCAGCGGTCGCGGCCGCCTACACCGATCTCGGTGAGGCGCTCGGGCTCGATTGGGCGAAGAATGCAGCGGCTGAACTGGCGCCCGCCGATCCGTGGGAGCGGCTGTTGCAGGCCGGGCTGGTCCGCGACTTCGAGCAGCTGCGGCTTGACCTGCTGGCGCGGATCACGCCTTCGGGTAGCGATCCGCGCGCTGCCGCGACAGCATGGCAGACCGCGCATGCCGATGCCGTGCAGCGCCTTGCAGTTCTTGTCACTCGCGCCCGCCACGGCACCGCGGTGACCACCGCGATGCTGGCACACATCGCCAGCGAAGCGCGCATGGTGCTCGGTTGACGGCGGGAGGCTCAGCGCCGCGGGATATCCATCCGGCGTTCGCGTGAGATGCCCATCAGGATGCCGAGCAGGACCAGCACGGTCAGCATCGCCGAGCCGCCGTAGCTGACCAGCGGCAGCGGGATGCCGACGACGGGGGCGAGCCCCATCACCATCATCATGTTGATCGCCAGGTAGAAGAACAAGGTCCACGCCAGCCCCATCGCGGCGAGCCGCGCGAACGGCGCGCGTGCCGACTGCGCGACGCCGATCGCCCACCACAGAATGACGCCGAACGCCGAGATGATGAACAGCCCGCCGGCGAGTCCCCATTCCTCCGCCATAGTGGCGAAGATGAAGTCGGTATGGAGCTCGGGCAGATAATCGAGGTGGCTCTGGGTGCCCTGCAGGAAGCCCTTGCCGAACAGCCCGCCGCTGCCGATGGCGATCTTCGACTGCGTGATGTGATAACCCGCGCCGAGCGGATCGCTGGCGGGATCGAGGAAGATCAGCACGCGCTTGCGCTGATAATCGTGGAGGAACCCCCACGCGACCGGCATCACCGCCGCGAGCGCCGCGCCCGCCGCGCCGAACAGCCACAGCCGCACGCCCGCCATGAACAGCATCGCGACGCCGCCGAAGCCGATCGCCAGCGCGGTGCCGAGGTCGGGCTGGATCAGCACCAGCGCCGCCGGCAGGCCGATCATCGCGAGCGGCAGCCACAGTCCGGCAACCGTCGTCAGATACGGCCGCGGCAGGTTATGGTAGAAGCGGGCGAGCGCGAGGATCATCGCAAGCTTCATGAACTCCGACGGTTGCAGCTGGATCAGCCCGAGATCGAGCCAGCGCTGGCTGCCGCCGCCGATGCGCCCGAGCACCTCGACCGCGACCAGCGACAGCAGCACGCCGCCATAGAACCAGTACGCCCAGCGCAGCCAGAAGCTCAGCGGCACCTGCGCCAGCACCAGCATGGCGACGAGCAGCACGGCGAAGCGGATGCCCTGCTTGAGCGCCCACGGCTGCAGGCTGCCGCCCGCCGCCGAGTACAGCACCACCAGCCCGAAGCTGCCGAGCGCGACGATAGCAAGCATGACCAGCCACGGGAGTTCGCGGAGGCGTAGGGACCAGCGGCCGTTCAGCATGGAAACCCGGTGCGCTCACCGCCCCCGCCTACACCCGCTGCCCCAGCGCAAGCTGGGGTCCACCTTCGTGCAACAGCGCAAACTGCCCGGACATGGGCCCCAGCTTGCGCTGGGGCAGCGGGGTGAGCTGGCAGCAACGTGTCAAGCATTTCGGAAAGAGTCTGGCATCTGCCCTAGTCCGTCACGCCGCTAGCGGCTTCGGCGTCCGCCCCGATCGGAGTCGTGCCGCTCGCCACCGAGGTCGCCGCCAGCGCCGCTGCCGCTGCTTTCGCTCGCGCTTCGGCGACGGCGCGTTCGATCGGAGCGAGTGTCGCGAGCGCGCGTTCTGGCTCGAACAGGTACGTCAGCACGTCGCGCGCAATAACCGCGGCGGCGGCACCGTGCGAGCCATGTTCAAGCACGACGCTGATCGCGTACTTCGGCGCATCGACCGGTGCAAAGGCAACAAACAGCCCGTGGTCGCGGAATTTCCAAGGCTGAAACTTGGTGTTGGCACGGCCGGCTTTGCGGTCGGCCGTGCTGATCCTGCGGACCTGTGCCGAGCCGGTTTTGCCGGCCATCCGAACGCCCTCGACCTGCAACCGCGAGCGCGCGCCGGTACCGCCACCGTTAACGACATCGCTCATGCCCTGCCGGACGATCGCCAAATGCTCGTCGGCAACGTCGAGCTTCGGCGGCGCGACGCGCGGTGCGTCCGCGAGCAGCCGCGGCTCGACCGCGTTGCCCGATGCCAGCCGCGCCGCCATCACTGCGAGCTGCAGCGGGTTGAGCGCCAGATAGCCCTGTCCGATTGAGGTGTTAAGCGTCTCCCCGACTCCCCAGGGCTTTTTGTAGCGCCGTTCTTTCCAAGCGGTACTGGGTACCAGCCCCGCCGACTGGCCCGGCAACGGCAGCTCGAACTTCTGCCCCAACCCAAACTTGCGCGCCGTCGCGGCAATCGCGTCGACCCCGACCTGCCGTCCAAAGGTGTAGAAGAACACGTCGCAGCTTTTTGGGATCGCGGTGTGCATGTCGACGTGACCGTGGCCGCGTTTCGACCAGCAGTGCCAAACGTTGTTGCCGAGCCGGTAGGAGCCGTTGCACGAGCAGCTGGTCGTCGGCGCGATCCCGGCCCCGAGCACGCTCAGCGCGGTCATCATCTTGAACGTCGACCCCGGCGGATAGAGCCCCTGCGCGGTCTTGTTGACCAGCGGATGATGGTCGTTGGTCTGCAGCGCTTCCCACAGCTCCTGCGTGACGCGGGTCGAAAAGATGTTCGGGTCGAACCCCGGCATCGATACCATGCACAGCACGTCGCCGGTGTTGCAGTCCATGACGACGACGCTGGCACTGTTGTCTGCCAGCCGCCGCGCGGCATAGTCCTGCAGGTCGCGGTCGATGGTCAGCTTGAGCGTCTGGCCGGGCCTGTCGCTGCGGGTGTCGAGGTCGCGGATGATGCGCCCGCGCGCGTTGACCTCGACGCGCTTGGCCCCGGCGATGCCGCGCAGCCGGGCGTCTTCGGTACGCTCGATGCCGTCCTTGCCGAGCTTGAAGCCGGGGAAGATCAGCAGCGGATCGCGCGTCCGCTGGAACTGCTCGGGCGTCGGCGAGCCGACATACCCGATCAGGTGCGAGAACGCCTCGCCGCCCGGATAGACGCGGCTATAGCCGCGCAACGGCTGCAGCCCGGCCAGATCGGAGAGCTGGACGTTGATCGCCGCGAACGTGTTCCAGTCGAGCCCATGCGCGATCTCGACCGGCATGTACTTCGGCTGACGGACGACGTCGGCGCGGATGCGCTGCAGCTCGTCGGCGCTGAGCGGCAGCACGCGCTGCACCGCCGCCAGCGTCGCTTCGAGGTCGAGGGTGGTCTCGGGAACCAGCTCAAGCCGGTAGTCGGGACGGTTGAGCGCCATCGGCTTGCCGGCCCGGTCGACGATCCAGCCGCGCCGCGGCGGAATCATCCGCAGCGAGACGCTGTTCGACTCAGCCGCCAAGCGGTACTTGTCGCCCTCGAACACCGACAGCCACGTCATCCGCGCCGCGAGCGTCACCCCGACGGCACCCATCATGCCGCCAAGCACGAACGCCCGGCGGCTGAACTGTTGATCGCGCGCCGCCTCGGTCCGCATCATGCGTCACCGGCGAACCCGCGTTGGATGCGGGCGCAAAACTGGATCACGGCGGGGTAGGCGAGCACCGTCGTGGCGGCCTGGATCAGCAGCGGCGCGAATGGCCCATGCGTGCCGGCGAACGCCAGCAACTGCCATTGCAGCAGCTCGAACACGATCACGACGATCGAGGCGACGAGCCAGTCGAAACCGTAGCTGTGGTGGCCGTAGCGTGCCTCGAAAGTGCGCACGAAGATCGTCACCAGCGGCAGCAGCGTCGCATTGAGGCCAAGCGGCAGCCCGAGCAGCAGGTCGGCGGCAAGGCCGAGCGTGAACGCCACCCACGGCGGCATCAGCCCCGGCTGGAACGTCGCCCAGATGAACACGCCGAGCAGCGCCAGATGCGGCAGCAGCGGGAAGCTGGCGAACACGGGCAGGGTCATCAACACGGTCAGCAGCAGCGTCGATAACGCCGGCAGCGAGCGCTGCGCCAGTCCGTTCCAGAAGCGCACGCGGTCATCGGGCGAGAGCAGGCGATAAGGTGCGTTCATCGCGGCGCGGCCGGTGGCCGCACTGCTGGCGGCGCGGGCCTCGGCCCCGGCTTCGGCGCGAGCTTTCCCGTGCGCTTGCCCGCCTCGCGCGGTACCGGTGTCGCCGTCGCTGCCGCCTGCGGATCGGCGAGCGTTGGAACCGGCAAGTATGGCGCAAACACCGCGACGTGCGTCAGCGTGGCGGGGTTGGCGTATGGCTCGGCCAACGGCGGCTCGCGGCGGCCATCGACGACGACTGCCACCGGGATCTGCGGCGCGAATACGCCGCCCGCGCCCGACGTCACCAGCCGGTCGCCACTGGTAAGCGGCACCTCGGCGCCGAGCCGGTCGCGGACTTCAAGCAGGCGGCCGTTGGCACCAACCGCCAGCGCCGGCTGACCGGTGCGGACGATCAACACCGGCACCCGGCTGTTCGGATCGGTCAGCAGCAGCACGCGCGCAGCGTGATTGCCGGCTTCGACCGTGCGCCCGAGCAACCCCACATCGGCGCGTACCGGCTGTCCGGCGAATACCCCGCTGCTATGCCCGGCCGAAATCATCGCGGTCCGCGCGTAGCTGCCGGTCGAGCTGCCAGCAACGCGCGCGACGGCGATCAGCTGCTGCTGCGGCTCGACAACCTTGAGCAGCTTGCGCAACGCGGCGTTTTCCGCTTGCAGCGATCCCTGATGCTCAAGCTCGTCCCGCGCCGCGGCGAGCTCGGCGGTGAGGACGCGGTTGCGCGGCACCGTGCCGATATACTCGCCGATCGTGTCGCCGACCTCGCCGAGCCAGTCGAACGGCGCGCGGATAACACTCCAGACGGGCGCGACGATATCGAGCGCGGTGCCGCGAGCGCGCCCGCCGAGCTCGGGATCGGCGCGCGACAGGAACAGCAGCACCAGCGCAACTGTCACCACAGCGCCTGACACAACCGCGCTGATCAGCGCGAGGTTCTGCTCGCGCCGGCCTTGGCTTGCTCGCCGGGTTGGCGGTGGCCAGTCCATCGCCACGTTCTCAGCCTCGCTCAGGCGGTCGTCAACACGCCGCGGTACATCGGATCTTCGAGCGCGCGTCCGGTCCCCAGCGCGACGCAGGTCAGCGGATCGTCGGCGACGGTGACCGGCAGCCCGGTCGCCTCGCGCAGCACCTGGTCGAGCCCGCCGAGCAGCGCGCCGCCGCCGGTGAGCACGATGCCCTGGTCGACGATGTCGGCCGCAAGTTCGGGCTGGGTGTTCTCCAGCGCCAGCCGGACACCCTCGACGATGGTCGACACCGGCTCGGCGAGCGCGTCGGCGATCTGGCCCTGGTTGATGGTGATCTCCTTGGGCACGCCGTTCATCAGGTCGCGGCCCTTTACATGGATGATCGCGCCGATGCCGTCGTGCGGCGGGCGGGCGATGCCCACTTCCTGCTTGATCCGCTCGGCGGTCGCCTCGCCGATCAGCAGATTGTGGTTGCGGCGGACGTAGCTGACGATCGCCTCGTCCATCTTGTCGCCGCCGACGCGCACCGAGGTGGTGAACGCCAGCCCGCGCAGGCTGAGCACCGCGACCTCGGTGGTGCCACCGCCGATGTCGACGACCATGCTGCCGATCGGCTCGGTGACCGGCATGCCGGCACCGATCGCCGCCGCCATCGGCTCCTCGATCAGATAGACCTGGCTCGCCCCGGCGTTGTTCGCGGCGTCACGGATGGCGCGGCGCTCGACCGAGGTCGATCCCGACGGCACGCAGATGACGATCTCGGGAAAGCGCGGGAAGCGCGAGGTGTGGACCTTGCGGATGAAGTAGTTGATCATCTGCTCGGCGACGTAGATGTCGGCGATCACACCGTCACGCAGCGGCCGGATCGCTTCGACGTTACCCGGGGTCTTGCCCATCATCATGCGCGCGTCGTTGCCGACCGCCTTGACCGTCTTGCGCCCGTTGATCGTCTCGATCGCGACCACCGACGGCTCGTTCAGCACGATGCCGCGGCCGCGGACATAGACCAGCGTGTTCGCCGTGCCGAGGTCGATCGCCATATCCTGGCTAAGGAAACTGAACATCCGGCTGAACAGCGACATGGGGTTCCGGTCTGAAGCGATGGGGAGACACGCCGGGTGTAGGCGGTGCGATGCCGGACTGGCAAGCCGCAACGGGCGCGAAACGGCGAATCTTGGGTCCCCTCTCCCTGTCCCGTAGAGGGAGAGGGGTAGTCAGCTTTCCGCGCACCTGCGA
>CAXTTR010000053.1:0-12121 GCA_964247215.1 uncultured Sphingomonadaceae bacterium | reverse complement strand
TACCGAGATACAACGCTTAAGGGAGTGCAGCGCTTTGTCCCTAAGCGTCTTCGCTTCGCGACGGAGGTTCGGCATTCGCACTCCTACTCCGCCGCCACCCCCAGCAGCGCCCCTTGCGCGTCATCATCCCCCACCTCATTCGCCGCCTCGCTTGCCAGCTTCGCACCCTTGCGGCGGTCGAAGGCGTCCCAGACTTCGTTCCAGTTGCCCTTGGTTGCGGCCTTTGAATACTCCGTCGCGCGGGCTTCGAAGAAGTTGGCGTGTTCGACGCCGTTGAGCAGCGGGATCAGCCACGGCAGCGGGTGTTCGTCGATAAGATAGATCGGCTTCATGCCGAGCTGCTTGAGGCGCCAGTCGGCGGTGAAGCGGACGTACTTCTTGATGTCGTTGGGCGTCATGCCGGTGACCGGGCCCATTTCGAAGGCGAGGTCGATGAACGCGTCCTCGAGGCGGACGGTGCGCTGGCAGACGTCGGCGATGTCGTCGCGGATCTTGGCGGTGAGCACGCCGGTTTCGGCGCAGAAGGCGTGGAACAGCTTGATGATGCCCTCGCAGTGCAGGCTTTCGTCGCGGACGCTCCACGTCACGATCTGGCCCATGCCCTTCATCTTGTTGAAGCGCGGGAAGTTCATCAGCATGGCAAAGCTGGCGAACAGTTGCAGTCCTTCGGTGAAACCGCCGAACATCGCCAGCGTGCGCGCAATATCGGCATCGTTCTCGACACCGAACTGGCTCATATACTCGTGCTTGTCGCGCATCTCCTTGTAGTTCATGAAGGCGTTATACTCGCTCTCGGGCATGCCGATGGTGTCGAGCAGGTGGCTGTACGCGGCGATGTGCACCGTCTCCATGTTGCTGAACGCGGTCAGCATCATCTTGATTTCGGTCGGCTTGAAAACGCGGCCGTACTTCTCGTGATAGCAGTCCTGCACCTCGATATCGGCCTGCGTAAAGAAGCGGAAAATCTGGGTGAGCAGATTGCGCTCGTGATCGGTGAGTTTCTGCGCCCAGTCGCGGCAATCCTCGCCGAGCGGCACCTCCTCGGGCATCCAGTGGATCTGCTGCTGCCGCTTCCAGAAATCGAACGCCCACGGGTATTCGAACGGCTTGTAGCTGTGACTGGCCTTGAGCAGGGACATCGCGCGGGGAGCCTTTCTAATGCATGGCAGCGTGAGTGGACGAATCAGTGTCCTGGTTTTGTATCAGGTAATCGTGGTAACGTCAGCGGTGGAGAAGATAACGCAGGTAACGTCGCGAAGCTACTGCATTCTGTGCACGGCAGGCATATAGCCGCAATATATAGTGTGCTGGGAACGTACGTGTTGCCGAGTGGAGTGTCCCCTCATCAACTCCCTAAAGAGGAGAAAGGAAGCGGACACAGGCTTGCCAACCTGTCTCCTCTTGCAGAGAACCAGGCAAGCTGCTGGCATCGGCTTGGCAGCAGCTTGGGACCGTGACGGCGGCGGATCGCCGGGCTGGACAAGCTGGATGGTTGCGATACACCGGGCAGTAGCGGACATCGCAGTACCGCGAGCCAACCGGCACCTTGGGGGACCTCACATGACCTTGTCATCGCTCGATCTGGCGGTGGTGATCGTGTACGCGATCGGCATCTTCGGGCTGGCCCAGTGGGTGTCGCGCGACAAGGCGGGGCACAGCAAGGACAGCTCGGACTATTTCCTCGCGTCGAAATCGCTGCCGTGGTGGGCGATCGGCGCGTCGCTGATCGCGGCGAATATCTCGGCCGAGCAAATTGTCGGCATGTCGGGGTCGGGCTATGCGATCGGGCTGGCGATCGCCAGTTATGAGTGGATGGCGGCGCTGACGCTGCTGATCGTCGGCAAGTTCTTCCTGCCGATCTTCCTCAAGAACGAAATCTATACGATGCCGCAGTTCCTCGAGCAGCGGTACGGGCCGCGCATCCGGACGCTGATGGCGGTATTCTGGCTCGGGCTGTACGTTTTCGTCAACCTGACATCGATTATCTGGCTCGGCTCGATCGCGGTCAATCAGGTCGCGGGGGTGAACCAGGATTACGCACTGATCGGGCTCGGGACCTTCGCGCTGCTGTACCAGATCCGCGGCGGGCTGAAGGCGGTGGCGCTGACCGACATCGTCCAGGTGACATTGCTGGTGTTCGGCGGGCTGATGGTCACCGGGATCACGCTGACGCAGATCGGCGGTGGCAGCATCCTGAATGGCTTCGCGACGCTGGTGCACCGCATCCCCGATCACTTCCAGATGATCCTGCCACCGTCGAGCCCGCACTATAAGGAGCTGCCGGGGATTGCCGTGCTGGTCGGCGGCATGTGGATCGCCAACCTGAGCTACTGGGGGTTCAACCAGTATATCATCCAGCGCGCGCTGGCGGCGAAAAACCTCGGCGAGGCGCAGAAGGGCATTGTCTTCGCGGCGTATCTGAAGCTGCTGATGCCGGTGATCATCGTGCTGCCGGGCATCGCCGCGGTGGTGCTCGCGCCCAATCTCGTCAAGCCCGATCAAGCTTATCCGACGATGATGCGGTTGCTGCCGCCGGGTATCCTCGGGCTGGTGTTCGCAGCGCTGATCGCGGCGATCATCGCGTCGACCGCATCGAAGATCAACTCGATCGCGACGATTTTCACGCTCGACATCTACGCCAAGCAGCGGCATCAGCCGACGCAGGCCGAGAATGAAACCGGCAGCGCGTCGAATGAAACGCGCCTTGTGCTGGTCGGGCGCGTGTGCGCGGCGGTGGCGATCGTGCTGGCGATGCTCACGGCAAAGCCGTTGCTCGGGAAGTCCGAACAGGCGTTCCAGTATATCCAAGAGTTTACCGGCTTCTTTACGCCCGGCATCGTCGTGATCTTCCTGCTCGGGCTGTTCTGGCGGCGGGCGACCGAAGCGGGCGCGCTGACCGCCGCGATCGTCTCGTTCGGCGGCTCGCTGGCGCTCAAATACGCCGCGCCCGACCTGCCGTTCATGAACCGCATGTCGATCGTCTTCGCCGCCGCGCTGGTGCTGGCGATCCTTGTCTCACTGGCGCGTCCGCAGGCGGCCGCGTCGAACCGCATCGAGACGCGCGGGCTCGGCTATGCGACCTCGCCGAGTTTCAATGTGCTGAGCGCGGGCGTGGTGATGATCCTGATCGCGCTGTATGCGACGTGGTGGTGAAGATGGCCCGGGGCAGCTTGCCACCGTCCATCAGAACCTGACGTGGGCCTGGACGCGGTAGGTGCGACCGAGGATGCCCTGAAAGTAAACCGCCGTGTCCTGCGCGACCGAGGGGTAGGGCGGTCCCTGGTTGAGCAGGTTGTCGACACCTAACCGCAATGTGAGCTGCTTGCTCACATTATAGGCGAGCGAGCTGTTCAAATAAACGACTTGCGGCACGCCGGTGACGTCGCGGGTGTTCGGCTTGTCGTTGGCATTGAACACCGCCGATCCGAAATAGCGCGCCTGAAGCTCGAACCCGACATAATCACTGTCGTAGTTTAGATTTACCGTCGCCTGATGACGGCTGCCCGGATAGGTGCTGGCGTTGTTATTAAGGCTGTTCGTTAGAACATTCAGGTCACCCGCACCAACGCGGTATTGCAGCTTGTCGGTGTACAGATAGTTGCCGCTCAACGACGTCCTGCCGGTTGCGCCGATGAACGATGTTGGAAAGGTGTACGCCGCCGATGCGCTCAACCCGGCGAACTCATAGACTGCGGCGTTGAGGTTGCCGGTCCGGATCGAGGTGATCTGACCTTGCGCGTCGCGCGTGAACGATGAGCACGTCGGGCTCGGGAAGCTGGCCGCGTCGTAGCAGCCGTTGAGTACGTCGGTCGCCGTCAGCGACACGATGGCGTTCTTCAAGCTGATATTGACCCAGTTGACGTTGAGCGCGAGCCGCTGCGCGAAACGCGGGCGAACCTGGACGCCTGCAGTCCAGCTGTTGGCGATCTCGTTCTGCAGGTTCGGGTTGCCGCCGCTTGTGCCGGGTTTGGAAGCGTCGACGATCTGCGACACCAGCGGCAGCGGGACGCCCCCTGCCGCGCAGTTCTTGGCGCGGTTGGCCGGGTTGGGTCCCGTCGTGATGTACCGCGAATCGCATGGATCGTTGGCGAAGAAGAATGCCTGACCGACCGGCGCGTAGAGCTCGGTGATCGACGGCGAGCGGATCGAGCGCGTGAAGTTGCCGGTGAACACGACGTCGGGGATGATCGCCAGCCGCCCGCCGCCGGTCCAGGTAAACGCGCCGCCGGCGGTCGAGTGCGAGACGTAGCGCGCCGCTGCCTTGACCTCGAACACGTCGAGGAACTTCAGGCCGGTACTGTGGCTGACGAACGGCAGGTTGATTTCGGCGAAACCTTCGTTGGTGAAGAAGCCGCCGCTGACGGGATTGATCGGGATCGAGTTGCCGTATTGCGTATAGGTGCCGTCGCCGTTTGGCTGGCCGAGGTAGAACGCGCCCGGGTCGAAGCGGGCGCGCTCGTCGCGGTGCTCGTAGCCGATCACCAGACCGGCATCGCCGCCGGGCAGCTTGATCAGCGAATTATCGCTGAGGCTGGCGATGACGTCGACGAGCTCGTTCTGGCTTTCGGACCGCGCGATAGCGGTAATGTAGTTGATCGCCGCCTGGCTCGGGCTGCCGTAGCCGAACAGGTTCAAAGGCGCGCAGGTCGGGCTGAGCGTCGCGATCGGCGCGTTCACATAGCCGGGGGCGCAGGTGATGGTGCCGTTCGGACCAGCGACGGCGTTGACGGCGTTGTTGAAGTTCTGGTTGACGACCTGCGGCGATAGATTGATCAGACGGTTCTTGCCGTAGGTGCCGGTGACGCTCCAGTTGAGGTCTTGACCGGCCACCCCGAAGTCGCCCGTCAATCCGGCGACGATGCGGTAGGTGCGCTGATCGCCGGTGGCGCTCGACGGTTCGATGTCCTCGTTGGCGCGGCCGAGATAGAAGAAGTTCTGACCGGCGGGCAAGTTGCTTTGGATCGTCGCGCGCGCCTGCGGGGTCAGGAACGGGTTGGTGATCGGAATAATGAAGTTGCCGTTGACCTGGCCGGCCCCGGCGAACAGCGCGGTATTGTAATAGCCCTGCGCGATCAGGTTCTTGGTGTCCGATTGACTGAACCAGCCCTGCGCGAACGCCTTAAGGTGATCGTTGAATTCGAAGTTGGCGAGAACGGTCGCGAGATACCGGTCCGACGGCGTCACCAGGTTGCTGACGCTAGCGAGGTTGAGGCCGTTGCCGCCGCTGTAGTTGATCGTGTTGCCGGTTGCGGTGCCGAAATCGATCGGCACGAGATTGCCGCCCAGGCCGAACCGCACGGGCTGACCGGCGGCGTTGAGGACGTTGGGCTGGAAGTCGTCGGTGACGTACGGAATGCCCTGCTCGGACAGGCTCGGCAGCCGCTGGCTGGGGTAGAGTTGCTGCTGAAACAGCGAGCCCTTTGGCGCGGTGGTGAAGAACAGACCCGACGCCGTGCTCGGCCGGTCATTGTAAAGCAGACCTTCGCCACGGTCGTACTCGAACGAAGCCGTGATGTTGCCGCGTCCGCCCGCGAAGTTCTTGCCCGCCAGCGCGCTGATCCGGTAGGTGCCGCCATCGCCGTAATTCGTAATGCTCGACGTGGCGTCGACTTCGAAACCGCTGAAATCCTTTTTAAGGATGAAGTTCACGGTGCCGGCGATCGCGTCGGAGCCGTAGATCGGCGCGCCGCCGATGGCGATTGTTTCGACACGCGAGATCAGCCCGATCGGGATGGTGTTGAGGTCGATCTGGCTACCGCCCGAACCCGTCGGGCCGAAGTTCGACGCCGTATTGTTCGGCACGGCGCGAATGCCATCGACCAGCACCAGCGTCCGCTGCGATCCGAGGTTGAAGAAGTCGGCGAAACTTTGCCCCGGTCCGTATCCCGACTGATTGCTGCCGACGCCGTTGATGCCCGCGCCGAACTCAGGCAACTCACGCAGCGCGTCCGCGACGTTGGTGTAACCGCGCGTCTCGATCTGCTTCGAATCGACGATGAACGTCGGCTCGACGGTGTCGGTGATGGCGCGCTTCAGCCGCGAACCGGTGACGACGATCTCGTCGCGCGGCGCTGCTGCGTCGGCGGTCTGGACCGGCGTTCCCGACGTCGGCGGCGTCGCGGGATCGGACGCCGCCGACTGCGCCAGCGCGGTGGTCGACAGAGCGGCGAAGCTGACGGCGGCGAGCAGGGCAGGGCGCATATACTTCCTCCGGGTCAATTCCAGAGAAGTAGCGTCGCACGCTCATAGCGTGGTGGATAAAAACGTCACACAAATGAAATCTGGCGCGCTACTGTGGCGCGCCGATCACACCGGTGTGTTACCTTACTGACACGCCAGGCATTCGTCGTAATCCTTCGCGTCGACTTCGATCACCGGGGCGAGCGCGGTGTTGTCGGCCTCGACACCGCCGGCGAACCCGGCGCGCTGGATGCTCTTCGAGCGCAGGTAATAGAGCGACTTGATGCCGAGCTCCCAGGCGCGGAAGTGCAGCATCAGCAAGTCCCATTTCTCGACGTCGGCGGGGATGAACAGATTGAGACTCTGCGCCTGATCGATGTACGGCGTGCGGTCGCCCGCGAGTTCGAGCAGCCAGCGCTGGTCGATCTCGAACGCCGTGCGGAACACCGCCTTCTCCTCGGCGCTGAGGAAGTCGAGATGCTGGACCGAGCCGCCCTGTTCGAGAATACTCATCCAGATGCCCTCGCTGTTCTTCGACTTCGCGGCTAGCAGCTTTTCGAGATAGGGATTGCGGATCGAGAAGCTGCCCGACAGCGTCTTGTGCGTATAGATGTTCGCCGGGATCGGCTCGACGCAGGCGCTGGTACCGCCGGTGATGATCGAGATACTGGCAGTCGGCGCGATCGCCATCTTGCAGCTGAAACGCTCCATGACGCCCATGTCGGCGGCATCGGGGCAGGGGCCGCGCTCGTTCGCAAGGTGCATCGAGGCTTCGTCGACCTGCGCGCGGATATGGCGGAAGATCTTCATGTTCCACGACTTCGCCATCGCGCCTTCGAACGCCAGCCCGCGCGCCTGGAAAAAGCTGTGCAGACCCATGACGCCCAGTCCCACCGAGCGCTCACGCATCGCGGCATAGCTGGCGCGCGCCATCTCGGGCTCGGCGCGCTCGATGTAATCACTGAGCACATTGTCGAGAAAGCGCATGACGTCCTCGATGAACGCCTTGTTGCCCTGCCACTGGTCCCACATCTCGAGGTTAAGCGACGACAGGCAGCACACCGCAGTGCGGTCGCGGCCGTACTGGTCGACGCCGGTCGGCAGCGTGATTTCCGAGCACAGGTTGGACGTCGACACCTTGAGCCCGACTTCGCGCTGAAACTTCGGCATGGCGTTGTTCACATGGTCGATGAAGACGATGTACGGCTCACCGGTCGCCAGTCGCGTCTCGACGAGCTTGGTGAACAGCCCGCGTGCGTCGACGGTGGCGCGGCGCTCGCCGGTCTTGGGGCTGAGAAGGTCCCAGCTTGACCCTTCGCGCACGGCTTCCATGAACTTGTCGGTGACCAGCACGCCGTGGTGCAGGTTCAACGCCTTGCGGTTGAAGTCGCCGCTGGGCTTGCGGATCTCGAGGAATTCCTCGATCTCGGGGTGATTGATGTCGAGATAGACCGCCGCCGAGCCGCGCCGCAGGCTGCCCTGGCTGATCGCCAGGGTGAGTGAGTCCATGACGCGAACGAACGGGATGATGCCGCTGGTCTTGCCGTTTAGCCCGACCGGTTCGCCGATGCCGCGGACGTGGCCCCAATAGGTGCCGATGCCGCCGCCGCGCGCCGCCAGCCAGACATTCTCGTTCCACGTCGAGACGATCGCTTCTAGGCTGTCGCTGACCGAGTTCAGATAGCAGCTGATCGGCAGCCCGCGCCCGGTGCCGCCGTTCGACAGCACCGGCGTCGACGGCATAAACCACAGCTTCGATATATAATCGTACAGCCGCTGCGCGTGCGGCGCATCGTCGGCATAGGCAGCCGCGACGCGCGCGAACAGGTCTTGATACGACTCACCCGGAAGCAGGTAGCGGTCCTTGAGCGTCTCGCGGCCGAAATCGGTCAGCAGCGCATCGCGGTCGCGGTCGACGGCGACCGGGAAACGCCACGCCATGACAGTATGCGAGGTGATCGGCATGACCGCCAAAGCGGGCGCGATCACGACCGCCGCTGACGCCGGTATGCTATCGTCGCGTTCGAGCGTCGCCGTACCCATGCCGGTGCTGCCGCTGCTGTCATAGTCCATGCCGTCCACTCCACTATCTCCCCTAAGCGGGTCCGCGACCGCCGGGTGATTCGCCTGAACCACCAGTGCTGGACCGCTTTCCACCTGCCGTCACGCAGGAACTTAACGAGAACAGAAACTGTCCCCGATATCCACAAGCTGTCGCGCCAACGAGGCCGTCGACGGTTGCCGGCGAGCGACTCGCTGCTCATGCTGCCGGAAAAGCAGAGTACCATTTGTAGTAGGACCGCGCTAATCAATTAACTACCAGTTGTGATCTGATGCCGCTCATCACCGCGACCCGTCACGCTTGGCACATGGTTCCCCGGCCGCCATCGTTCGTCTATATCGAACAGATGGCCCACGCTCACACCCACTCGCACGCTTCCCACTCGCATGCTGGTTATGGTCACGCCCACAGCCACGCGCCCGCTACCTTCGACCGCGCTTTCGCGATCGGCATCGCGCTCAACACTGCCTTCGTTGTCGCCGAGATCGCCTACGGCCTCGTCGCGCACTCGCTGGCGCTGCTTGCCGACGCCGGACACAATCTCTCGGACGTGCTCGGGCTGGCGCTGGCGTGGGGGGCGGTGTGGCTCGGGCGCAAGCCGGCGACGGCGGCGTTTACCTACGGCTTCCGCCGCAGCTCGATTCTCGCGTCGCTGGTCAATGCCGTCGTGCTGCTCGTCGCGGTTGGCGGCATTGCGTGGGAGGCGGTGCAGCGGCTGGCAAACCCCGGCCCGGTCGATAGCGGCACCGTCGTCTGGGTCGCGGCGGCGGGCATCGCCGTCAACGGGGTCACCGCGTGGCTGTTCGCGCGGGGCAGCAAGGGCGATCTCAATATCCGCGGTGCCTTCATTCACATGGCATCGGACGCGGCGATCTCGGCGGGAGTTGTCGTCGCGGCGCTGGTGACGCTGCGTACCGGCTGGCGCTGGCTCGACCCGTCGGTCAGCCTCGTCATCGTCGTGCTGATCATCGCGGGGACGTGGGGATTGCTGCGTGAGTCGGTGCGGCTGGCGCTCGACGGTGTTCCGGCCGGGGTCGACCAGGCGGGGGTGGCGCGCTACCTCGCTGCGTTGCCCGGCGTCACGCAGGTTCACGATCTGCATATCTGGTCGATGAGCACGACCGAAGTCGCGCTGACCGCGCATCTGGTGCGGCCCGGGGCAGGGCTCGACGACGCGCTGCATGCCCGCATCGCGCACGATCTCGAGCATGATCACGGCATCGCGCACGTCACCATCCAGTGCGAGGCGGCCAACAGCGAGCATGGGTGCCAGCCGCTTTGTGCTTGAGAGCGCAAGCCACTGTATCGTCGCGTTGATCGTCGTCAGCCTGACGAACACCCGCTTCCCCAGCGAAAGCTGGGGTCCACGTCCGGGCAGCAGCGCGCTCGGGGCGAGGTGGGCCCAGCTTGCGCTGGGACAGCGGGTGTCCGTTGGACGGGCTTTGGCTCTACCGGGCCGGGAACACTCGCGCGAAAATCGTGTCGACGTGCTTGAAGTGGTAGCCAAGGTCGAACAGCGCGCCGAGCTCGGCCGGGCTGAGCCAGCGCGTCACCTCGGGGTCTGCCATTAGCAGGTCGCGCAGCTGAAGCTGGCCGTCAGCCTCCCACACCTTCATCGCGTTGCGCTGGACGAGCACATAGGCGTCCTCGCGGCTCGCTCCGGCCTGCGTCAGCGCCAGCAGCACGCGCTGCGAGTGGATCAGCCCGCCCATTTTGTTGAGATTGGAAAGCATGCGCGCCGGGTAGACGACGAGCTTGTCCATCACCTGCGTCAGCCGGGCGAGCGCAAAGTCGAGCGTCACCGTCGCGTCGGGGCCGATGGTACGCTCGACCGATGAGTGGCTGATGTCGCGCTCGTGCCATAGCGCGACATTCTCCAGCGCCGGAGTAACATAGCCCCGGACCAGCCGCGCCAGCCCGGTCAGGTTCTCGGTCAGCACCGGGTTGCGCTTGTGCGGCATCGCGCTCGAACCCTTCTGACCAGGAGCGAAATACTCCTCCGCCTCGAGCACCTCGGTACGCTGCAGATGGCGGACCTCGGTCGCCAGCCGCTCGACGCATCCGGCGATGACGCCCAACGTTGCGAAGTACATCGCGTGGCGATCGCGCGGGATGACCTGTGTCGACACTGGCTCGACGGTGAGCCCCATCGCGGTGGCGACGTGCGCCTCGACATACGGCTCGACGTTGGCGAAAGTACCGACCGCGCCCGAGATCGCGCAGGTCGCAACTTCGGCGCGCGCCGCAACCAGCCGCGCCCGGCAGCGCGCGAATTCGGCATAGGCCTGCGCCAGCTTGAGGCCGAATGTCGTCGGCTCGGCGTGGATGCCGTGGCTGCGGCCGATTGTCGGCGTGTACTGGAACTCGCGCGCGCGGCGCTCGAGCACTGTCAGCAGCGCGTCGAGGTCGGCGATCATGATGTCGGCGGCGCGCGCCAGCTGTACTCCAAGGCAGGTGTCGAGCACGTCCGAGCTGGTCATGCCCTGGTGGACGAAGCGCGCCGGTTCACCGACGTGCTCAGCGAGGTTGGTCAGGAAGGCGATCACGTCGTGGCGCGTTTCCCGCTCGATCTCGTCGATGCGCTCGACCTCGAACGTGCCCTTGGCCCACATTGTCGCGGCGGCTTCGCGCGGAATTACACCGAGCTCGGCGAGTGCGTCCATCGCGTGCGCCTCGATCTCGAACCAGATTTGGAAGCGCGTCGCCGGTTCCCAGATCGCCACCATTTCGGGGCGCGAGTAACGCGGGATCATCGGCAAGCTCCAAATTACATGAAGCGTGCCGGTAGCATAGGGCGAAGCGCCCCGCCAACACGACGGGGTGTGCAACTGATATGATCTTTTGCCGTTTGGTCACGGAGCGTCGAGCCCATGTCCCACGGCGTCGCCGCCGTCCTTAGTTTGGAGATTTATCATGAAGATGTTTGTAATTGCTGCTACTGCACTGATCGCTACGGCTGCAGCCGCACAGACAACCGGTTCGGGCACCGCCGGTTCGACGGGCTCGGGTTCGACGGGCACTGGGGCCGGCACCGGCACGATGAGCAGCCCGTCGGGTGCCACCGACTCGACGATGTCGCCGAGCGGCAGCACGATGGGCACCGGCTCGGGTTCGGGTTCGACGGGTACCGGCTCGACGATGAGCGGCTCGGACAGCAGCATGAGCAGCGGCAAGACGTCGTCGAGCAGTTCGATGCACCACGGCAAGCACATGCGCCACACGCGTGGCAGCACCAGCACGTCGACCACCAACGGTCCGACCAACTAAGCTGGCGGAGCTACGGCTAGAGCAGCCGAAAATGCGTCTATAGAGCGGGGTCGCCTGGAAAGGCGGCCCCGTTTTATTTGCGTTTCTTGCAGATTTGTAAGCCGCCGAGCCAAGAGGAAACTGTTACCAGCGGACCGCGGCAATGACCGCCGTCTTACCCAGGGGAGTTTATCGATGAAACTTAGCATTATCCTTACGGCTGCCGCTGCGACCGTGATTGCCGCTGGCGTTTCGGCTCAGACGACCGATTCTACGACGCCGTCCTCGAACGCAAGCAGCACGACCACCACCACGAACTCGTCGGGCATGTCGCACCGGGCGCATATGAAGCACCACAGGAAGGCTCATCATGCGGCGATGAAGAAGGCCGGCATGAGCGGCTCGAACGGCGCGATGTCGTCGGGCAGCTCGACCAGCGGCGACGCAATGAGTCCATCGACGCCGAAGTAAGCACTTACGTCCGGTGTCGCGAGTGCGGCACCGGACGCCTACAATAGCCCCAGCTGGCGAAAGCTGGCGTGCCCCGTCCGTCCGATGATGACGTGATCGTGGACGTTGAGCCCCAAGTGCCGCCCAGCCTCGACGATCGCCTTCGTCATCGTGATGTCGTCG
>CAXTTR010000052.1:0-12401 GCA_964247215.1 uncultured Sphingomonadaceae bacterium | reverse complement strand
TTGTGCGTCACCATCAGGATCGACTTGATCGGCATGCGTCCTTCCGACCACAGGTCGAGCAGGTCGGTGCGCAGCGTCTCGGCGGTCAGCACGTCGAGCGCCGAGAACGGCTCGTCCATCAGTAAGATGGAGGGGTCGACGACCAGTGCCCGCGCCAGCCCGACGCGCTGCCGCATGCCGCCCGACAGTTCCTTGGGGTAGGCGTTTTCGAAGCCGTCGAGCCCGATCAGGTCGATTGCCGCCAGCGCGCGCTTGCGACGCTCGGCGGGCGCGACGCGCTTCGCCTCGAGCCCGACCTCGACGTTCTGCTGCACCGTCAGCCACGGGAACAATGCGAAGCTTTGAAACACCATGCTGACGGTCACCGGCTCGCCGGCGTTGCCCGCAAAGCTGACGCTGCCGCCGGTCGGCACGATCAGCCCGGCGATCGAGCGCAGCAGCGTCGACTTGCCAGACCCCGAGCGCCCGAGCAGCCCGACGATCTCGTTGTCGCACAGCGTCAGGTCGACGTCTTCGAGGACCAGAAGGTTACTGCCGCCAGGCTTGCCGTAAAAATGCCGGACGTCGCGGACTTCAACGAGCGGCTGGCGAACACTCGTGCTTGCGGCGGTGGTCATGACTGCTTCCTAAGCTCGATTAAGATAAGCGCGACACAGGCAACCTCCACCCGCTGTCCCAGCGCAAGCTGGGACCCACCTCGCCACGCGACCGATGCTGTCCGGACATGGACCCCAGCTTGCGCTGGGGCAGCGGGTTAGGATTGCGCGTGCAGTCATCAAGAACGGAGCGGCCCTCAATCCAGCCGTAAACGGCGTTCGCCGTATCTGTACAGCGGACGCCACACAGCGCGGTTGAGCGCGATGACAAACACCGACATCACCGCAACGCCGAGCGCGACACGCGCGCTGTCACCGGTCGCGGTCGCCTTGGCGATGTACGCGCCAAGGCCGTACGCTTCGAGATGCCGGTGCCCCCAGCTAACCGCTTCGGCAACGATGCTGGCGTTCCACGAGCCGCCCGAGGCGGTCAGCGCGCCGGTGATGTAATAGGGAAAGATCGCGGGCAGGGTCACCTGCCGCCACCATTGCCAGCCACGGATGCCGAAGATATGCGCGGCCTCCTTGATGTCGGTCGAGATCGCGCTCGCCCCGGCGATGACGTTGAACAGGATGTACCACTGCGTGCCCAGGATCATCAGCGGGGTCAGCCAGATGTTCGGGTCGAGCCGCCACGCGACGATGACGACAACCGCAAACGGGAACAGCACGTTTGCCGGGAACGCCGCGAGGAACTGCGCGACCGGCTGGAGCCGCTCGGCCCAGACCGGCCGCAACCCGATCCAGACCCCGATCGGTACCCAGATCAACGTCGCAACGATGATCATCAGCAACACCCGCAGCAGCGTCGCCAGCGCGAACTTAACGACGGTCCAGACATCGGCCCAGTGCAGCGACAGGCTGATGAACTGCGCAATGATGGCGACCGCCCAGACGACCGCGGCGACGATCAGCGCGATCCACAGCGCATCGACGATGCGGTTGCCCTCGCGCCCGAGCTGGACCGGAGCGAGCCGCGGCGGTGTCCAGTCGATCCGCGCCAGTGCCGCTCCCGGCCACGCCAACGCCTGAAACACGGCGCGCGCCCAGCGGGTGCGGCGGATAACGTCGTACAGCCATGACCGCGGCACGTCCTGCGACGCGGTCTGCTCAAAGCGGAACTTGTCAGCCCACGCGACGATCGGCCGGAACACGAGCTGGTCGTACAGCAGGATCACCACCGCCATTGCGCCTACCCCGATCGCGACTGCGCGCATGTCCTGCCGCGCGATCGACAGCGCCAGCCACGAGCCGATGCCGGGCAAGGTGATCGTCGTATTGCCGACGGTGATAGCCTCCGACGCGACGACGAAAAACCAGCCGCCCGACATCGACAGCATGATATTCCAGACAAGACTCGGTGTCGCGAACGGCAGGTCGAGGCGAATGAAGCGCCGCCACGCCGAGAAGCCAAACTGCTTGCTGACCTCGTCGAGATCGTTCGGGACGTTGCGCAGCGACTGATAGAAGCTGAACGCCATGTTCCACGCCTGCGCGGTGAAGACGAGAAAGATGCTGGCGCACTCCACCCCGAACTGGCTGCCGGGGAACAGCCCGACGAAGAAGGTCACGGTGAATGTCAGGAAGCCGAGTACCGGCACCGACTGCAGGATATCGAGCGCCGGGATTATGACCATCTCAGCCTTCCGGCTCTTCGCCGCGAGCGTCGCGAACACGAAGGTGAACAGCAGCGATGCGCCGAGTGCCGCGAACATCCGCAGCGTCGTGCGCAACGCATATTCGGGCAGACGCGCGATATCGAGCGTTACCGGCAACGTCTGCAGGCTGGCGAGCGGCGCGGTCATTTCGCCGGTACCGCGGACGATCAGCACAGCGGCAGCCGCGAGCAGGATAAATACCGCGAAGTCGGCGGGCGACGGTGCCGAGCGTAGCCGCAGGAAGCGGCCCAAAGGCCAGCCGCGCGTCACGGTCGCTGGAAGTGTTGACATCGCGCACCTCGTGGCCGGCCATGACGGCCGGTGCGCTGGCGGCTATTCCAGCGTCAGCGGCCCCACGGCATCGTCGTTCAGACGTCTACTGTCGCTCGGCATAATAGTGTTGATCCCCGGATGCGGTCCGTCACTGGCGCAACAAGCCGCTGCGCCGCGTTATCGTGTCTGGCATCGGAGTCAAGCCGCTTGTCGGGCCTTTCAAGCCTAAGCCGGGCTACCAACCCGATCTCGTCGCGGCTGGTGAACCGCTGATGGCTGCAGCGGTCGGTCCTCGGCGCCACACGCTCCGGCGGCGACTGCACTTCGCTCACCGCCCGGTCCACCGCGCCTTGACATCGCCGGACGGGTTAGTGTGCCCCGCTACGTCAATTGGCGCGGGCGTGTTCGAGCTACTCGCCACGCACTTCGAGGATGCGCGTCTGGGTCAGCACTGCAGCGGCACATCGGGTTACGCTGGAACCGGACGGGGAGCGGCGGGCGTTGGTACGTCGCACGCTTGCCGGAGAACAGACATGCTCGCTTCGTTTCTAATCGGCCTCGCAGGCGGTCAGCGCGCCATGGCGCCGCTGGCCACCGTCGCCATTGCCGCGGCGCGCGGCGAGCTGCCCGGCGACAACGGCGCGCCGCCGATGCTGGGGCATCCGCTTGTCGCGGCGGGTACACTGGCGCTGGCCGCCGGCGAGATCGCCGGTGACAAGATGAAGACCGCGCCCGACCGGATCGTACCCGTCGGGCTGGCGGCGCGGTTCGTGACGTCGGCAATCGCCGGAGCGGCACTGGTGCCCCGCCGCCAGCGTTGGCTCGGGGCTGCAGTTGGCGGTCTGACGGCGGTGGCCGCCTCCTACCCTGGTTGGCGGGCGCGGATGGCGGCGATGGCGCATTACGGCCAGACGCCGACGGGGTTCGTCGAAGATGCGGCGGTGATCGCAGGTGCGGCTGCGGTGGTGCGGGGCGTTGGAAAGAGAGGGTAGGCTTCACTACAGCTAAACCGTATTTACGTTCTAGACGTCGCTGCCACGCTCCCCGTCAAGGTGAACGAGGCTGGCGCGGAGCTTTCGTACGCCACGCCCGCGGTGATCACTACGGACCGCGCTTGGGGCCATGCTGCGATCAGCATCGGTATCGAAATTGCACACTAGACCATGGCTGTTTAAGCCACTGCTGATGTTCTCCAACCTTCGCCTCACCATTGACAGTACCGCACTCGCCGCGAACTGGCGCGCTCTCGCCCAGCTAAGCGGTCCCGCCACGTGCGGCGCGGCGGTCAAAGCCGACGGCTACGGCCTCGGCGCGGGCGAGGTCGTCGCCGCGCTCGCCCGCGCCGGGTGCCGTGACTTCTTCGTCGCGTCATGGGGCGAGGCGGCGGCGCTCGGCCCGCTGCCCGGCGGCGTGCGGCTGGCGGTGCTGCACGGCGTCCAAGACGGGGAGATGGCGGCGGCCCTGGATGCGCCCGCAGTGCCAGTGCTGAGCACGGCGGCGCAGGTAGCGCGTTGGCGCGGCGCGGCACTGGAGCGCGACTGCGACATCATGGTCGACACGGGGATGAACCGGCTTGGGCTAAGCATGGCGGAAGCGATGTCGGGGTTACTTGACGGGCTGCGAATCGACACTCTGCACAGCCATCTTGCCTGCGCCGACACGCCCGCGCATCTACTCAATGCACAGCAGCTCGTGGCGTTCAGCGGGGTTGTCGCTGCTGTTCCGGCCCGGCGCGCGGCGCTGGCGAACTCGGCCGGGATCATGCTCGGGCCGGATTACGCTTTCGGGCTGACCCGGCCGGGGCTGGCGCTGTATGGCGGCGTGCCGTCGGCTACGGCTGCCGGGCAGATCGCGCCGGTGATACGGCTCGAAGCGCGCGTCGTACAGGTGCGCGATGTGCGAGCTGGTGCCAGCGTCGGGTACGGTGCGACGTGGGTCGCGGCGCGCGACAGCCGCATCGCCGTACTCAACGTCGGCTACGGCGACGGTTACCCGTCCGCGCTGGTGGCAAGCGGCACAGTCAGCGCTGGCGGAGTCGTGTACCCGCTTGCCGGACGGGTTTCGATGGACCTGCTCGCCATCGATGTGACCGGTGCGGACGTAACCGAAAGCGACTGGCTTGAGATCGCGTTCGATCTCTCCAGCGCTGCTACTGCCGCCGGAGTGTCGCAATATGAGTTGCTGACAGGCCTCGGCCACCGCTATCAGCGCGTCTATTCATGACCGCGACGTTCCACAACATCTTCGGCGTGCTGCAAGCGATCGGCGCATTTGTGCTGGCCGGGCTGGCGTCGATCGGGCGGCTGGCGATCTTCGCGTGGACCGTACTGACACGCGCCGTGCTGCCGCCTTATTACCCGATGCGGCTGGTTGAGCAGATGCTGGTAATCGGCTATTTCTCGCTGCCTGTCGTCGGCCTGACCGCGCTGTTCACTGGCAGCGCGCTGGCGCAGCAGATCTACATCGGCGGCAGTCGCTTCAACGCAGCCGCGACGGTGCCGGCGGTGACGGTAATCGGCATCGTCCGCGAGCTCGGCCCGGTGCTCGGCGGGCTGATGGTGGCGGGCCGCGTCGCGTCGTCGATGGCGGCGGAGCTCGGCACGATGCGCGTTACCGAGCAGCTCGATGCGATGACGACACTGCGGACCGACCCGTTCCGCTACCTGATCGCACCGCGCGTTGTAGCGGCGGTGCTGGTGCTGCCAGCGCTGGTGCTGGTGTCGAACATCCTGGGCGTACTCGGCGGCTATACACTGGCGACGCAACGGCTGCACTTCAACGCTGCGCGCTATCTGACGACGACGATGCAGTATTTGAAGACCGACGACGTCGTTTCCTCGCTGGTCAAGGCGGCGGTGTTCGGCTTTATTATCGCGCTGATGGGCTGCTATCACGGCTTTCACTCGAGTGGCGGCGCAGCGGGGGTGGGGCGCGCGACGACGAACGCCGTGGTGTCGGCTTTCATCCTTATCCTGCTGTCGAATCTGATAATCACCGTGATTGCGTTCGGCTCGTGAACGGCACCGCGCCCCAGCTTCCGGTAGGGCAGCCCAAGATCAGCTTGCGCGGTGTCGTCAAGCGCTTCGGGCCCAAGCTGGTGCTGAACGGCGTCGACCTCGACGTTGCCGCAGGTGAGTCGCTGGTCGTCATCGGTGGCTCGGGGACCGGCAAGTCGGTGCTGATCAAGTGCATTCTTGGGCTACTACGAGCCGACGCTGGATCGATCCTTGTCGATGGCGTCGAGGTTACTGGCCTTAGCGGCGCGGCGCTGGCGTCGTATCAGGCGAAGTTTGGCATGCTGTTCCAGGGGGGCGCGCTGTTCGACTCACTTAGCGTTTGGCGCAACGTCAGCTTCGCTCTTCCACGTGCCAGCGGCGGCAGCCTTAAAGCGGCCGCGCTCGATAACCTTGCACGTGTTGGGCTCGGCAGCGACGTCGCCGACCTGCGCCCGTCGGAGCTGTCGGGGGGCATGCAGAAGCGCGTCGCGCTCGCTCGCGCCATCGCGCCGCGCCCGGGTATCCTGTTCTTCGACGAGCCGACCACCGGCCTCGACCCGATAATGGCCGATGTCATTAACGATCTTATTGTCGAGCTCGTCCGCGACCTCAAGATCACCGCGCTGACGATCACGCACGACATGGCGAGCGTCCGCAAGATCGCCGACCGGGTGGCGATGCTCTACGAAGGCCAGATTGTCTGGGCCGGCTCGCGTGACCATATCGATAACAGCGGCAATGCGCTGGTCGATCAGTTCGTTGCCGGGCGCGCCGACGGGCCAATCCGTATGCCGGTACGCGGGCGGTGAACGACGCCGCCGATCTTGTTATTTGGCTGAAACGGATTGGTGACGGCGATATCACAGCGTTGAAATTCGTTTACGATGCGACATCATCGAAGTTATTTGGCGTTATCCTGCGTATCTTGGTCGACCGGCACGAAGCCGAGGACATTTTGCAGGAGGTTTACGTGACGGTGTGGCGCAAGGCAGCGGAGTTCGATCCCGCGCGCGCCAGCCCGATCACGTGGCTGGTGACGATCGCACGCAACCGCGCCATCGACCGCTTCCGCTCGCGTGGCAACCGCCCGACGACGGGGCTTGATGAAGCCGCTGAGATCCGCGATCTGTCGCCTGGAGCCGATACGCGCATCGAGGTCAGCCAAGAAGCGCGGCGGCTCGAGGCGGCGCTGGCGCGGCTCGATCCCAAGCACGCCGCGATCATCCGCTCGGCGTATTTCGAGGGGCTGACCTACGACGCGCTGTCGTTGCGCGAGGGCGTACCGGTCGGCACCCTCAAGAGCTGGGTGCGGCGCGGTCTGATGCGGCTAAAGGCCGATCTACGAGCCGAGTACAAGCCGTGACCGGGCCCTTCGACGACCTGCCCGAGATGAGCGGCCCCGAGTTCAGCGGCGACGAGGCGCTCGCGGCGGATTATGCGCTGGGCGTGCTCGATGGCGCGACGATGCGCAACGTCGAATTGCGGATGCGACGCGACTTCGGCTTCGCGCGCATGGTTGAACAATGGCGGGAATCGTTGAGCCCGCTTAACGACATTGTAACGCCGGTGGTTCCAAGGTTCAGCGTGTGGACCCGCATCGAGCAGGCAATTGCTCCGACGCCCGTAATCGCGGCGGCAACCCCGACGCGCTCGCTGTGGGCGAGCCTCAGCCTGTGGCGCGCGCTGACCGCTGCGGCAACCGCAGTTGCCGCGGTCGCGCTGGCGTTACTGGTCAGCCGCCCCGCGGTGACGACGCCGGAGGCTGCCCCGGTTCAGACGGCATCGGCGACGGCGGCTCCGGCGGTCCCAGGCACCTTGCTCACCGCCGCGATGTCGGCGACTGGTAAGCCCGCGGTGCTGCTCAATGCGACGTTCGATCCGGTCCGTGGCGCGGTTATTTTGACGCCCGCCAGTGCCAACCGCAGCCGCGGGAAGACGCCCGAAATGTGGCTGATCATCGGCAAGGACGCACCACGCTCGCTCGGTGTAATCGACTTGCAAGGACCGCTGGCGCACCCAATTCCCGAAAAGCTGCGGCCGCTGATGGCGCAAGGCGCGACGCTGGCGATCAGCCTCGAGCCTGCCGGCGGCTCGCCGACTGGTGCGCCGACCGGCCCAGTGATCATGACCGGCAAACTTGCGGCGATCTGACTGTATCGCTCTACGTAACGCCTTCGTGACTGGCCTTGATCGCTCAGCCCGAGTGGAGGGTCCGCCTTTCTGCGATGTGATTGCTCAACCGATCGACAGAGACCCACCTAACCTTCCCGCAAGATGGGAGGGGCAGGAAGTAAGCACGCGCTTCTGCTCCGTCCTTCCTCATGCGGGGAGGACCGGGGTGGGGGTTTTAGGCTGACCCGTTCGTAGCTAAATGATGTCAATGGCCTCCGCCGCGCGCCTTAATACCCCCGAATACTCCGTCGGTGAACTCGCGCAGGCGTTGAAGCGCACTGTCGAGGACGGCTACGGGCAGGTCCGGGTGCGCGGTGAAATTACCGGGTACAAGCGCGCCAGTTCGGGCCACGCGTACCTATGCCTCAAGGATGCGACCGCCGTCCTCGACGCAGTGATGTGGAAGATTGGCGTCGGTGCGCTGCGTTTCCGGCCGGAAGACGGGCTGGAGATCGTCGCCACCGGCAAGCTGACGACGTTTCCAGGACGCTCTAAATACCAGCTGATTATCGAGCGCATGGAGCCGGCGGGGGCGGGCGCGCTGATGGCGCTGCTCGCGGCGCGCAAGGCCAAGCTGGCGGCCGAAGGGCTGTTCGACGCCAGCCGCAAGCGCGCGCTGCCGTATCTGCCGGGCGTGATCGGCGTTGTCACTTCGCCGACCGGGGCGGTGATCCAGGATATCCTGCACCGGCTCGCCGATCGTTTTCCGCGACACGTGCTGGTCTGGCCGGTGGCGGTGCAGGGCGAGGCCGCAGCGGCACAGGTCGCGGCGGCGGTTACCGGGTTCAATGCGCTGGTTGCAGGAGGCCGGGTGCCGCGCCCCGATCTGCTGATCGTCGCGCGCGGTGGCGGCTCGGTCGAGGATCTGTGGGCGTTCAATGAGGAGAACGTCGTACGCGCGGTGGCCGCGAGCACGATCCCGGTGATCACAGCGGTAGGCCACGAGACTGACACGACGCTGGTGGATTTCGCTGGCGATCACCGTGCGCCTACCCCCACCGCGGCGGCCGAGCGCGCCGTGCCGGTGTTGGCCGAGCTGACATTTTCGCTGGGCAGCCTCGGCCTGCGGCTCGATCGTGCCGCGGCGCGACTGCTCGCAGCACGCTCCGAGCGCACCGCGGCACTGGCGAAGTGCCTGCCAAGTCCGCGCAACCTGCTCGGCCTACGTCAGCAGCGCATGGATGATCTCGCCGAGCGGCTGCCGCGCGCGCTGCGCAGCGGTGCGGCGGCGTGGGCGGCACGCTACGAGCGGGCCGGTAGTGCGCTGCAATTTCGGCTGCTGAGCCGCCGCCATGCACTGGCGGCGGACGCGCTGCTCAAGGATTCGCGGGCGCTCGATACGGCGGCGCGTGCTTTGCTGGCGCGTGACGCCGAGCTGCTGGCGCGGCGCGCGGCCCCGCTGCGGCCGTATGTCCTCAATGCCGTGAGCGCGCGCGCTGCTGCCGCGCTGGCGAGCCAGGCGCGGCTGCTTGAGACGCTGTCGCCGCTGGCGGTGCTCGGGCGCGGTTACGCTGTCGTGCGCGACGACGATGGCCACGTCGTCAAGTCGGCGACCGAAGCATGGGCGAAGCGGCGGCTGACGATTCAGTTCAGCGATGCTAAGGTGCTGACCGAAACGGTTCGCCAGGGGAGACTGCTATGATGCTCGATACCAGCAATGCCGGCAGCGGCCGCCCAGCGCGGCTGCGCTATCTGTCGGGGTCGTTCCACGTCGCGACGCCGGGCGATCATGTGCTGTGCGCGGTCACCGGGCAGCGTATACCGCTCGGCAATCTCCGTTACTGGTCGCACGAGCTGCAGGAGGCGTACGCCGACGCCGAGGTCGCGGTGGCGCGCTATCACGAGGCCCGCGCCGCCGGCCGGATCTAGTGCGCCGTGTCTATGTAACAGCGGCGGCTGGTGCTGCCGCTGTCGCGCTTGCCGCGCTTGTCACGACGACGCCGCTCGCCGGGCAGCTGGTGCCGCAAGCTGCACCGGTGGCGGCCACCGCGGTCTGGCGTATCGCGGGCGAGGCGGTGCAGGGCGGGCTGCTGTTCGGCACCGCGCCGCCGGGGACCAAATCGCTGGCGCTCGACGGCCAGCCGGTGCGGCTGACAGGCGACGGGCGCTTCGTGATCGGCTTCGGCCGTGACGCGACCGGCGGCACACTGACAGCGTCATTTTCCGACGGCAGCACTGCGGTGCGTAGCATCACCGTCCGGCCGCGGCACTGGCAGATCGAGTCGATCCCGTCGCTGGTCCAGTCGGCCGTCGACGACCCGGTTTACGACGCCCGCCGCGCCGTCGAGGTCGCGCGCATCGCCGCGGCGCGTGCCGGAGTCAGCGACGAGACTGGCTGGACACAGGCATTCGCCTGGCCGGCGCATGGGCGCGTCAGCGGCGTTTACGGCTCGCAGCGCATCCTTGGCGGCGTCCCCAAATCGCCGCATTTTGGCGTCGACATCGCCGCGAAGGCCGGCAGTCCGGTGCTCGCGCCCGCCGATGGCGTGATCCGCTTCGCCGACGGTCCGTTGCTGCTCGAAGGCAATCTGGTGATGCTCGACCACGGCCATGGGCTGGTCTCGGCATTCCTGCATCTGTCGCGGCTCGACGTGCATCCGGGCGATCATGTCCGCCGCGGCGATCAGCTCGGGCTGGTCGGCAAGACTGGGCGGGCGACGGGTCCGCACCTGCACTGGGCGATGACCTGGGCAAATGTGCGCGTCGATCCGCAGTTGCTCGCTGCCGGCACGCCGTCATGATCCACGCGGAACGCTGCGCTGCAGCATGCGTTAATCCTTTAGTATAGGGAGCGCAGTAAGTGACCGAGACTGTAGCTGCCGATGTCGGCAACATAGACCGTCCTGATGACGCCGATGCGCTGCTCGAAGATCGTTACGGCACTCGCGAGATGAGCGGCTGGCAAGGTTACGACGAGGGCCCTCGGACCGACAAGCTGTACGATCTTGCCAATAAGCTCAACCCGCAGTTCTGGCGGCTGGCACGCCGCGCGGCGAGCGCGCCGGTGCGCCGGGTCCACGTCGTCGCGGTCGATGTCCCGGCGCGCCGGGACGACCTGCAACGGGTGTTCGCGACATTGCGCGACAGCCGCCATCAGGTCACCACCTCGCTCGCGCCATTGGAGGACCGCGGAAAATTCGAGAACATCAACATTGGCTTGGCAGCGGTCGACCTGAGCAACGTCGACTGGCTGATCGTTGTCGATGACGATGTTGCCTTTCCCAAGCACTTTCTCGATCAGTTCATATACGTTTGCGAGGCGGTGGCGCTGAAGATTGCACAGCCGGCGCACCGCTTCCGCTCGCACACCACGTGGGCGCTGACGCAGCGCGTCTGGAATAGCCTCGCGCACCTGACGCACTTCGTTGAGTGCGGGCCGTTGACAGCGTTCCACCGCGATGTCTTCGACCGCGTGCTGCCGTTCCCCGAGACGCGCTGGGCGTGGGGCGTCGATGTCGTTTGGGCAGAGATCGCCCGGCGTGACGGCTTCCGCATCGGCGTCGTCGATGCGACGCCGATCGAACACTTGCGCCCGGTCGCAGCAACCTACGATCGCGACGCCGCAGTCAGCGAAGCGCGGGCGCTGCTTGACCGCTACAAGGTCCGCCGTTCGCACCGCGAAGTGTTCGCCACCACCGCTGTCCTCAACCGGCTTTGAGCGGTGCAGCCGCCAGCTAAGTTTGCCTGGTTTATCATGGTGCATCACAAACCTGCACAGTTCGCGTGGTTGATGAATGCTCTATACGACCCGCTTGATCTGTTCCTCGTCCATGTCGATGCGAAGTCGCGGTTGGGGATCAAGGCCGACCGCCGCGGCACGATGGCGGCGGTCCGGCGTATCGTCGCAGAGCGGCCCAACGTCGAGCTAATGCGCTCGCGTTTTACCAACTGGGGCGGCTGGTCGCTGTCGCAGGTGTTACTCGATGCGATTCGCACAGCGCTGCTGCGCAATACGGAGTGGAGCCACTTCGTTAACCTCAGCGGCCAGTGCTATCCACTGAAACCGATTGCCGGGATAAAGCGGCAGATCGCGGCGGCGGGTGACCGGGTGCATGTCGAGCTGCTGCCGATTGCCGAACTGCCCGATGACGATTGGCATCGCGGTGCACCGGCGATGTTCGAGACGCCGCTACGCGCGCTCAAGCTCAAGCGTGCATCCGAGCCGCGCGGCTTCGCGATCGAACATAAGGGCTCGCAGTGGGTGGTGCTGCCGCGCGCGTTCTGCGAATGGCTGGTGACAGCACCGCTAACCGACGACGTGACGCGCTACCTGCGGCGGCGGCTGCTCAGCGACGAACTGGTGCTGCAAACGCTAGCGGTCAACGGTCCCTACCGCGACCGCGTCGCGCCCCATTACGGCCGCGAGATTATCTGGCCCGGACCGCGTGTGCTGACCGCTGCCGACCTGCCGCGGCTGACCGCGACACCATCGTGGTTCGGCCGCAAGTTCGATGCCGCTATCGATGCCGACGTGCTGTTGGCGCTTGCCGCGGCAAACGGCTTCGAGCCCGGGCCCCTGCCGGAATCAGCATGACGACGGTCACCGTGATCGTCCCGGCGTTCAATGCCGCTGACACTATCGCCGAAGCGCTAGCGTCGGCAACTACGCAGACGCTCGCCGATATCGAGATCATTGTCATTGACGACGCCTCGACCGACGATACCGCCGCACTAGTCACCGCTGCTGCAGCGGCGGACCCACGCAT
>CAXTTR010000051.1:0-12822 GCA_964247215.1 uncultured Sphingomonadaceae bacterium | reverse complement strand
GCCTTCGAGCTGATGCTGACGCAGTTCCGGCCGAAATCATCGCTGACCATTTTTTGCGACTAGCAGGCACAGATGGGGCTTTTAACATTGCGCGTAGTCTGGAGACCGCCGCTTTTGCGAAGCGAGTGCCTTCATTCGATCGCTTGTCGAACGAAGATAGATCTATGCTTGGCGCTTTCCTTGATTTTAACGGGGTCTCGCGGGAGAGATTTGCCTCAGCCTGGAGCCCTGAACAGGAACCTGCAATCTCTCTAGGCAGCGACGACCCTCTCTCAACCTCTGGCCCAGGTCCGCTGTTTGTCGAGCCTTCTTCAGCTTTGGAAGGTTTGCCGCTTCGCGCTAAGTGAGTAACTGATGGAAGTCAGCGCGAAGCACTGACTTTGACTTCGTACAGAGTTCAAATGTTCCAGCGCAAGCAGCAAGGGGGCAGAAAGCAGGACATAAAGATATCTTTATGCTTGCTTCGGACGACGCCCCCGGCTATGCGCCGCGCATCATTCGCATCGCTCAGGACACCGTCATGGCCGCCCAGCCCGCGTCGCAGTTTACCGATTACCACGTCGCCGACATCAGCCTCGCAGCGTGGGGGCGGCGGGAGCTGGCGATTGCCGAGACCGAGATGCCGGGGCTGATGGCGCTGCGACGCGAGTTTGGGCCGACACAGCCGCTGAAAGGCGCTCGCATCGCCGGCTGCCTGCACATGACGATCCAGACCGCGGCGCTGATCGAGACGCTGACCGCATTGGGCGCCGAGGTGCGCTGGTCGTCGTGCAACATCTTCTCGACGCAGGACCACGCCGCCGCTGCGATCGCGGCGTCGGGCGTGCCGGTGTTCGCCACCAAGGGCGAGACGCTCGCCGAGTACTGGCAGTATGTCGACAGCATTTTCCAGTGGCCGAACGGGCAGACGGCGAACCTCATCCTCGACGACGGCGGCGACGCGACATTCTACATCCTGAAGGGCGCGGCATTGGAGGTCGGGGTCGAACTGCCCGAGCCGTCGAACGAGGAGGAGGTCGAGTTCTTCGGCCAGATCCGCAAACGCGCCGCCGCCACACCGGGCTTCTTCAAGCGGACGCAAAACGCATTGAAGGGCGTCTCGGAGGAGACCACCACTGGCGTCCACCGGCTGTACGAGGTCGCCAAGGCCGGGGGCCTGCCATTCCCGGCGATCAACGTCAACGACAGCGTCACCAAGTCAAAGTTTGACAATCTGTACGGCTGCAAGGAGTCGCTGGTCGACTCGATCCGCCGCGCCACCGACGTCATGCTCGGCGGCAAGGTGGCGGTCGTCGCGGGCTACGGCGACGTCGGCAAGGGCTCGGCCGCCAGCTTACGCAACGGCGGCGCGCGGGTGATCGTCACCGAAGTCGACCCGATCTGCGCGCTGCAGGCGGCGATGGAGGGGTATCAGGTGCTGACGATGGAGGATGCCGCGCCGATCGCCGACATCTTCGTCACCGCGACCGGCAACAGCGACGTTATCACCATCGACCATATGCGCGCCATGAAGGACCGCGCCATCGTCTGCAACATCGGGCATTTCGATGCCGAGATCCAGATCGGCGCGCTCTCCAACATGGTCTGGGAGGAGGTCAAGCCGCAGGTCGACGAGGTCGTCTTCCCCGACGGCAAGCGGCTGATCGTGCTGGCCAAGGGGCGGCTCGTAAACCTCGGCTGCGGCACCGGGCACCCGAGCTTCGTGATGTCGGCAAGCTTCACGAACCAGGTGCTGGCGCAGATCGAGCTATGGACGCAAGGCCAGAAGTACACCAATCAGGTTTACGTATTGCCCAAGCACCTCGACGAGAAGGTCGCCGCGCTCCACCTCGACAAGCTCGGGGTCAAGCTCACCAAGCTGACCGAGAAGCAGGCGGCGTACATCGGCGTGGCGGACCACGGGCCGTTCAAGCCGGAGCATTACCGGTATTAACGGATCAGCCGGACCTCGATGCCGACCGCGTCGGCACTCTTGAGCCAGTCGCGGTCTGTCCGATCGGAGCGCAGTCGTCGTCGACCGAAATTGCCGGCCGCGCTCCCGGTCCTGCCTGGAGAGCCATCTCGCTCAGTTGCCTAACGCGCTCCTGACAGCGCGCTCACATAGCTCCGCGCCCGTTCGCCGACTTCCGCCGCGCTCAGCCCCGGCTTGAACAGCCCCGAGCCGAGCCCGAAGCCGGTCGCGCCGGCGGCGGTCCACGGTGCCATCGTTCCGGGCGCGACACCGCCGACGATGATGATGTCCGTGCCCTTCGGCAGCACCGCCAGCAGCGCCTTGACGACTGCGGGCGTCGCCGCCTCGGCCGGGAACAGCTTGAGCGCGTGCGCCCCGGTGGCGAGCGCCGCGAACGCCTCCGATGGCGTGAAAAAGCCCGGCGCGGCGACCATGCCCGCCGCAACCGTCGCGGCGATCACCGGCAGCGAGGTGTTCGGCGATACCGTCAGCACGCCGCCGGCGTCGTGCACACGCGGGACATCGGCGGCGTCGAGCACCGTTCCCGCGCCGATCGTTGCCTCGCTGCCGAAACGCTTGGCGAGCCGTGCGATGCTATTGAATGGCTGCGGCGAGTTCAGCGGCACCTCGATGATGCGGATGCCCGCCTCGATCAGCGCCTCGGCCACGGCCTCGGCTTCACCGGGCACGACACCGCGGACAATCGCCACCAGCGGGCAAGCTTTCAGGTGCGCCCGGAAGGTCTCGACGTGGCTCATGCTGTTAGTCACGACAGGGCTCCCGCAACGGCACGCATCCCGGCGACGAACGCCGCCTCGCCGTCATGCTCGACCGGCTGGCGTCCGGCGCGGACCAGCGCGGCGGCGAAGCGCGCGGTCAGTTCGGGCGTGCCGATCACCGGCACGACGTCGGCACGCAGCCGTCCGAGCCCGGCGCGCACGTCGGCTCCGATCAGCAGCCCCGACACATACGATGCGGCGTGCTCGGCCGCAGCCTGCCCGAGCAGTACGCGAGCGCGCGCGGTGAACAGCGCCGCGGTGAGGTCACCGTGTTCGAGGCCGTGGTCGACGCCCTCGATGAAGCTCGCATCGACCGGTGCCGGATGTTTGAGCAGGTCCGACAGGATCGACTTTGCCGCGAGCGCCGCGAACATATCGCCGGTCATGACGGTACGGAAGCGCGCGATCTCGCCCATGTCGAGCTCGACCCATTTCGTGTGCGTTCCCGGATGGCAGGCGAGGCCGTCGGCGACCCAGCCGAGCGCCAGCGCGCCGAGCAGCTGAACTTCCTCGCCGCGCATCACGTCCGCACGCGGGGCGTCGTTGTAGGCGACCCCGGGGACGATCCCGACGTCGGCCTCGACCCAGTGCACCGCGCTGACAATTCCCTGCAGCCCGGCGGGCGCGGCGACATACGGCACCTCGACCCAGCCGCGGTTCGACCCGATCATGCCCGCCATCAGCACCGGCAGCCCGGCGTGCTCGCGCCGCAGCGCCGCGACGCTCGCCGGGAAGTCGTCGACGTGCAGGATGCCGAGCGCGTCGCTGAACAGCTCGGTGACGCTGCCGCCGGGCTCAATCCGCCAGCCGCGGCGGTTGCTCGTGCCCCAGTCGACGGCGAGGAACGGCGCGTCGGCGGCTAGTGCCACTAGTGCGACTCGCGAGTGACGACCGAGCCGCTGCTGCCGACGAGGAAATCAAGGTCGGCACCCTGATCGGCCTGAAGCACATGGTCGATGTACAGCTTGTAATAACCGCGCGTGTACGGCGATACCGGCTGCGTCCACGCCGCCTTGCGCCGCGCCAGCTCGTCGTCGCTGACCTCGAGCGTCAGCGTTGCTCCCGCCGTGTCGAGCGTGATCATGTCGCCGTTCTGCACCAGCGCCAGCGGCCCGCCCGCCTGGGCCTCGGGCGCGCAGTGCAGCACGACGGTGCCGAACGCGGTGCCGCTCATGCGCGCGTCGGAGACGCGCACCATGTCGCGGACGCCGGCTTCGAGCAGCTTCTGCGGAATCGGCATGTTGCCGACTTCGGGCATGCCCGGATATCCCTTCGGGCCGCAGCCGCGCAGTACCATGACGCTGCTCGCGTCGATATCGAGCGCCGGGTCGTCGACGCGCGCGTGGAAGTCCTCGATCGAGTCGAATACCACCGCGCGCCCGCGGTGCTGGAGCAGCTCCGCTGTCGCCGCACCCGGTTTGATCACCGCTCCGAGCGGCGCAAGGTTGCCGCGCAGGATGACCAGCCCGCCGTGCACCATCAGCGGCTGCTCGACTGGGCGGATGACCTCGGTGTTGTAGTTTGCCGCAGCCGCCGCGACCTGGGCCAAGCTCTCGCCCGAGACGCCGACATGGTCGAGGTGGAGCTGTTCGCCGAGCGCCGCGATGACCGCGGGAACGCCGCCGGCGTAGTGGAAATCTTCCATCAGGAAGCGCCCCGACGGCATCAGGTCGACGAGCAGCGGCACGCCCGCGCCGAGCGCCTGCCAGTCGGCGAGGCTGAACTCGACCCCGGCGCGGCCGGCCAGCGCCAGCAGGTGCAGCACCGCATTGGTCGAGCCGCCGATCGCAGCACAGACCTTGACGGCGTTCTCGAAGGCCGGACGCGTCAGCACGTCGCCGATCGTCGCCCCCGCCTTGACCAGCTCGACGATGCGGTTGCCGGTACGGTGCGCCATTGCCTTGCGCCGCGCATCGACGCCGGGGATGGTGCCGTTGTAGCTCAGGCTCAGCCCCATCGCCTCGAAGATGCACGCCAGCGTCGAGGCGGTGCCCATCGTCATGCAGGTGCCCGGCGAGCGCGACATGCCGGCCTCCGCCGCCATGAACTCGGCGTTCGACATCGTGCCGGCGCGGACTTCCTCGCTGAACCGCCAGACGTCGGTGCCCGAGCCGATGTCGCGGCCGCGGAACTTGCCGTTGAGCATCGGACCCGAACTGACCAGCATCGCCGGAAGTCCGACCGAAGCCGCGCCCATCAGCATCGCGGGCGAGTTCTTGTCGCAGCCGCCGAGCAGTACGACGCCGTCCATCGAATAGCCGCGGATCGACTCCTCGACGTCCATGCTCATCAGGTTGCGGAACAGCATCGCAGTCGGGCGGATCTGCGTCTCGCCGAGGCTCATCGCGGGAAACTCGAGCGGCAGGCCGCCGGCTTCCCAGACGCCGCGCTTGACCCCTTCGGCGATGTCGCGGAGGTGGCTATGGCAGGGATTGAACTCGCTGAAGGTCTGGCAGATGCCGATCACCGGCCGCCCGTCGAAGACGTGGTCGGGGAAGCCCTGCGCCTTCATCCAGCTACGGTGAATGAAGCCGTCACGGTCGCGTTTACCGTAGGTGGCGGCGGAACGGAGTGGTTTGTCGGTCATGCGCCGCATATCGCGCCAACGCGGGGGTCGGCGCAAGCGGGATCGGCCTGAGCCCTTGAAGGGGACTTCTTCGCGCAGGAACAGCGCCCCTTTTCACGCCGTACCTGTAATCAGCGAATGCGAATGCCGGACGCAGCTGTCACGGGCGGTATCAACCGACGTTTGTAAGACAGCGGCAGCATCGACGATACGCAGCCGGTCTGGTACATCTTGTCGAGGCGAGCTACCTGTGTTTTGCGCAGTAACCGGGTAACTCCACTCGACTTACGCGCCCCCCAACGTAATATGCCTGCCATGACAACCGAACTCTCCGGCCCCGGCTGGCGCTGCCTGTGGCCTGCTGGGTGCGAACTCGGCGAGGGCCCGATCTGGGACGCGACGGCGCAAAAGCTGTGGTTCGTCGATATCGAAGGTCCCGCGATCCACCGTTACGATCCGGCGAACGGCGCGCATGACAGTTGGACGACGCCGTGGCGCGTCGGCTCGATCGCGCTGCGCGCCAGTGGCGGGCTGATCGCGGGCACCGAGGACGGCTTCGCCGAAATCGATCCCGAGCGCGGCATCTACACGCTGCTCGACGACCCCGAAGCAGGTCTGGCGCTGGCCAGCAACCGCTTCAATGACGGCAAAGTTGACCCGCACGGGATGTTCTGGGCAGGCACCATGGATGAGACCAAGCTGGCGCGGCAGGGCTCGCTCTACCGCCTCGGTGCGGGACTTCAGTGGACGCGCAACGATACCGATTACTGCATCTCGAACGGCCCGGCGTTCAGCCCCGACGGGCGGATCATGTATCACAATGATACACTTGACCGGATCACCTTCGCCTTTGATGTAACGCCCGAAGGTGTGCTGACCAACAAGCGCGTGCTGGTCGCGTGGGCCGAGGGCATCGGACATCCCGACGGGCTGACCACCGATTCCGAGGGCTATCTGTGGCAGGCGTTTTGGGACGGCTGGTGCGTCCGCCGCGTGTCGCCCGCGGGGGCGGTCGTCGCCGAGCACCGGCTGCCGGTGGGCAATGTAACAAGCTGCGCGTTCGGCGGGGCGGGGCTCGACCGGCTGTTCGTGACCAGCGCGAAGCAGGAACTGAGCGCCGAGGCCCGCGCCGCGCAACCGCTGGCGGGCGGGCTGTTCGAGGTTTTCCCGGAGGTTACAGGCTGCCCTGGCGGAGTATTCGCTGGTTAAGTCTGGGTTCCCGTCCCTACCGGCAGCGATGACATCTTTGCAGCTCGGAAGGTCGCCGCCTCGTCGCGCCTGCGCTTGGCCCAGGCACCATCGTACTCGCTTGGGCGGACAACGGGCACCGTCAGGCAGACGCTTTGGGTTGGCAGTACCGTCTTCCAATCCTGGATAAGCTGTTTGTAAGCCTGCCCGACGGGACGGATGTTGCGGTTGTTGTCGTATAGTCCGAGCGGGTTGACGTTGCCGGCGTCGTTCCGGAGCGCGCTGTCCCAATCGACCTGATCGGTCAGCGAGTACCATGTGAAGCCGACCATCGGCACGCCTTCGTTACGCAGCTTGAGCAGGCAACCCCATTGTTTCCACAGCCAGTCCACCGATTGCTGTCCGTCGCCATAGTCGGCGAGATTGGTCTCGGTGTACATCGTCGGCAGTTTGTAGCGCTCGTAATATTGCCGGGTGATGCCGTCGTAGCCGAACACCTCGCCGCTGGCGCGAGTGTTGCCGTCGGCCGAGACGCGGTGTTCGTTGGTCAGATAATAATCGTTACCCATAATGCAGTATTGCTTCAGCCGCATGGTCATGAAGAACGTGTATTCGTCACGCGTCATGCCGTTGTCCATCAGGTACTGATACATCTCGCTATCGATGCGGCGGCCGTAATTGAGGTCGAGGCTGAGGAAGCGCAGCGAGTTGAGCATCTCGGCGGGCGCGATAGCCTTCGGCTCGTCGGCGTGGAAATATTCGGACGCCTCGGACTGGATGAAGATCGCGTCGGCGCGGACGTCGAGGATCGCCTGCATCGCCAGCACGTTCGCCTTGACGATGTACTTGAGCGCGTTGACGAACGAGCGATCATCGGTGGTCTGCTCGTTCCACCAGCCGTAACGCGCCGAGAACAGAGCGCAAATATACATCTCGTTGATCGGCGTGTACAATTGCACCCACGGGAACCGCGTTGCGAACGCGGTTGCATAGCGCGCGAACAGCTGCGGAAATTCGGGGTTCTGAAAGTTGCCGATCCAGTCGGGGACGCCGAAATGACACAGATCGACGATCGGCACGATGTCGCGCCGCTGAATGTCGTTGAAGGTCGTGTCGGCGAACGACCAGTCGTATTTGCCGTCACCAAGCCACGTCGTGTGGATCGGCGCGCCGTAGCGCAGATAGTGGATGCCGAGATCCTGAACCGCGTCGAAGTCAGCCTGCCAATGTTCGTAGTGGCCGCATTTCGCCATCTCGTCGATGCGCTTGCCGCCGACGGTTGGGTACGAGTTCTCGATCCCGGTCGCGAACATGAAACTGGTCATGAAAACCTCGGTACTGGATTGTGCAGCGCAATAACGTCCAACCGGCCTTAAGCGACTCAGCCCTTGCCCATCAAGGCCAGAACTTCCTTGCGCGAGCGGTCGTCGTCGCGGAACACGCCCATCATCCGGCTGGTGGTCATGGTGACGCCCGAGGTCAGCACGCCGCGTGCACTCATGCAACTGTGCGTCGCGTCGAGCACGACGGCGACGCCGCGCGGCTCGAGATGCAGCTGGATGCAGTCGGCGACCTCGGCGGTCAGCCGCTCCTGGACCTGCAGCCGCCGCGCATAGCCGTGCAGCACCCGCGCCAGCTTCGAGATGCCGACGACACGGTCCTTTGGCAAATAGGCGATATGCGCGTGGCCGATGATTGGTGCCATATGGTGTTCGCAGAACGACTGGAACGGAATATCGCGCAGCAGCACGATCTCGTCATAGCCGCCGACCTCGCCGAAGGTCCGGCTGAGATGGCCGCCAGGATCGTCGAGATAGCCGCGGAAATACTCACGGTAGGCGCGGGCGACGCGCGCCGGAGTGTCGTGCAGCCCCTCGCGGTCGGGGTCGTCGCCGGCCCAGCGGATCAGCTCGCGGACGGCGGCCTCGGCGCGCGCCTGCGGGATGGGCGCATGCGCATGGACGTGCGGCGGCAGCTCGGCGTCATTGTCGTCATCGTGCATGTGGCCACCCTGTGTCGTGCGGCTATCGGGACATCACGCAGTAACCCCGCAAGCCGTCACCCCGCGCAGGCGGGGGCCTGCGCGGGGGTGACAATCGGCTTGTACAAGGTCTGAGCTAAAGCACCAAGCGCACTACTTCGTATCGTCCGACCGCTTGTCACTCGAAATGCCCGGCGCGGTCTTCTCACTCTCCGCACCCTTGGTCTGGTTATTGAGTACGTTGGTGCCGTGACTGTCCTGGCCGAAGTTCGCACCACCTTGGCTGCCCGCGGTCGACCCGCCCGACTTGCCGTCGTCTGCACCGTGCGGCGGCTTGGCGGCGGCCATGCCCTGGCTGCTGCTGTCCTCGAACGCCGCCGGGTCCTTGGGATCACCATTTTCAGGCCGGGCATCAACATTACCGTAACCCATTGGCGAATGTTCGGTCGAAGCTTCGTTCATGGCTGGAAATCCTATGTTGGAGCGCTATCGTAACGCCAACTGCCCGGCGGCGTTCCTGTAAGCTGGCGCGATATCTTGGGAGGACAGCATGAACGACCTCACTCTTTATCCGGTGCCCGCCGCGGCGCAGGCTGGGACGCATACCACGCAGGCGCAGGCCGACGCCGCCCGGCGTCAGGCGCACGACAACCCCGACAGCTATTGGCGCGAGCAGACCGCGCGGCTCGACTGGATGGTGCCACCGACGAAAATGGGAAATTGGTCGTTCGATCCGGTCGATATCAAGTGGTTCGAGGACGGCGTGCTGAACGTCAGCGTCAATTGCCTCGACCGGCATCTGGCGACGTATGGCGACGACATCGCGATCGTCTGGGAGGCCGACGATCCCGCGACACCATCGCGCCGGATCAGCTACCGCGCGCTCCACGAAGACGTCTGCCGGATGGCAAACGTGCTGGTCGGATTGGGTGTCGAGAAGGGCGACCGCGTCACGCTGTACCTGCCGATGATCCCCGAGGCCGCCGTCGCGATGCTCGCCTGCGCCCGCATCGGTGCGGTGCACTCGGTGGTGTTCGCGGGGTTCTCCCCCGATGCGATTGCCGGGCGCATCTCGGACGCGGGCAGCAAGTTCGTCATCACCGCCGACGGCGGCAACCGCGCCGGCAAGGCGCTCGCGCTGAAGGCCGCGGTCGACAAGGCTTGCGACATCGCCGGTGGTGTCGAGGCGGTGCTCGTCGTCCGTCACACCGGCACGCCGGTCAGCATGCACCCCGAGCGCGACAACTGGTGGCACGAGCTCAAAGACACCGTGCCCGCGACCTGTACGCCTGAGCCGATGAACGCCGAGGACCCGCTGTTCCTGCTGTATACGAGCGGCTCGACCGGCAAGCCCAAGGGGGTTCTGCACACCACTGCAGGCTATCTGCTGTGGGCGCAGCTGACCTTTCAGACGGTGTTCGACTACCGCGCCGGGGAGCTGTTCTGGTGCACAGCCGACGTCGGCTGGGTAACGGGGCACAGCTATATCGTCTATGGCCCGCTTAGCAGCGGCGCGACCACACTGATGTTCGAGGGGGTGCCGACCTACCCCGCAGTCGACCGCTTCTGGGCGACGGTGGCGAAGCACAAGGTCAACGTCTTCTACACTGCGCCGACGGCGCTGCGCTCGCTGATGCGCGACGGTGACGAGCCGGTGCTCAAGCATGACCTGTCGAGCCTGCGGCTGCTCGGCTCGGTCGGCGAGCCGATCAACCCCGAGGCGTGGCGCTGGTATCACCGCGTCGTCGGCAAGGACCAGCTGCCGATCGTCGATACGTGGTGGCAGACCGAGACCGGCGGCATCCTGATCTCGCCGCTGCCCGGCGCGACGGCGCTCAAGCCCGGCTCGGCGACGCTGCCGCTGCCCGGCGTCGAACCGGCGCTGGTCGACGCCGACGGCAAGTTCTTGGGCGGCGCGGCGGAAGGCAACCTCGTCATCACGCGCAGCTGGCCCGGGCAGGCGCGGACGTTGTGGGGCGACCACGACCGCTTCGTGCAGACCTATTTCAGCACCTACAAAGGGCTGTACTTCACCGGTGACGGCGCGCGCCGTGATGAGGACAACTACTGGTGGATCACCGGACGCGTCGACGACGTCATCAACGTCAGCGGGCATCGCATGGGTACCGCCGAGGTCGAGAGCGCGCTGGTCCAGCATCCCGACGTCGCCGAGGCCGCCGTCGTCGGCTTCCCGCACGACATCAAGGGTCAGGGCATCTACGCCTATGTGACGCTCAATGCCGGCATCAACTGCACCGACAAGCTGCTGACCGAGATGAAGTTCGCGGTGCGCGAGCATATCGGGCCGATCGCGACGCCCGACCACCTCCAGATCGCCCCGGCGCTGCCCAAGACGCGCTCGGGCAAGATCATGCGGCGGATATTGCGCAAGATCGCCGAGAACGACTTCGGCAGCTTGGGGGATACGTCGACGCTCGCTGATCCGAGTGTGGTGCAGAACTTAATCGATGGGCGGCTGAACCGGTAACGATCAAAGCAGCCCCAACTTGGCCGCTGCAGCTTTCGCGACCGAGAAGGTCAGGTGGCCGATCTCGGCGTGATAGCCTGCGGCCGCATCCTGAAAGAAGTTGCCGCGGATCGGCTGGTTCTTGGCGCGATCGGCAAGCCACGCACTGCCGAGCGTGCCGATGTCGTCGACGTCCTGCTGCGCGATCGCGTCCACGCCCAGGTTCTGCAGCCGCTCGAACAGGTCGTGGCCACCGGCCTGCACCGGCGGGCCGTTCCACGCCGGGCGCTGCCACTCCCGGTGGTAATCACCCAGCACCAGCGGGCTCATCCGCACGATTCGCGTATCGGTCACCGTCGCCGCGTCAACTGGTGCCCTGCCGCCTGTCGCCGTATGCGCAAGGAAGCTTGCGAAATCGGGCGGGTCGTCGACGACGGCCTCGGCGAGCTCCTTGATGTCGGCAACCGGGTTCTGGTTGAGACGCAGCGGCGAGCGCTGGGCGGGGTCACCGGTCTGATCGCAATTGTTTGATCGCAATACCGAGCCGGTGCCGATGCTGAGCACCGCGATCTGGTCTGGCGCAACGCCGGCCGCGGTCGCTTCCGCGACCGCGGCCGCAACCGGGTTGTTGAGCCCGGTAACACCACCGTCCCAGAACTGCATGTTGACCGGGCTGCTGGTGACGCCGGGATACTGGAGCTCGACGAGGAACTCTGCGGGACGGTCGTAATACAGCACCGGCGCCGTCGACGAGGCGTGCACCGCACTGGCTACCGTCATGTTGTGCACCGTCGGGAACCGTGTCGTAGCCGGCGAGCGAAACAGGAACGCGCGCGACCGGACATAATCGAACGCGACGATCACGAACTTCGTCAGCCGTCCATTGGCGTGGCGCAGGCTGACCAGCGGCAGCGTACCGAAGATGTCGTCGAGCGCTTGCCCCTTGGCTGGCGTGCTGTACTTCGCGCCCGCGTTGACCTGTCTGAGCAGGAAGTCGGCGATCAGCGGCGATGGCTGGTATAGCGTGTCGCGCAGCTTCGCATCGGTGAACTGCCGTTCGATATCCGCCGGCAGCAGGTCCAGCATCAAGCCGCCGAGCACGATGCTGCCGCCCGAGTTGGCGAAGGCGTAATCGAACCGTGACAGGATCTGGTGACCGCTCTGGCCGGGATACAGCGCCGCCAGCGCGCGGGCCTGCAGCAGCGCCCAGGTACCGCCGCCATCGAGCGATAGGATGTTGACCATCGGACTTGCCCCCACGACAGAGCCATACCGTTACAATATTTTCGGGGAGAGCGCGATGGATGAGCTGATGTGGCAGGGCCGCTATATCGAAGTCCGCCAGCGCGGCACCTGGGAGTATGTGGCGCGCGTGTCGGGCATCGGTGCCGCGGTCATCTTGGCGCTGACCGAGGCGCGCGAGATCGTGCTCGTCGAACAGCACCGCGTCGCGCTCGGCCGCCGCACCATCGAGCTGCCCGCCGGACTGATCGGCGATGAAACCAGCGGCGAGGCTCCGGCGCTGGCGGCGGCGCGCGAGCTTCACGAGGAGACCGGCTTCGTTGCCGCCGAGTGGCGTGACTGCGGCGAGTTCGCGACCTCACCGGGCATGTCGAGCGAGACGTTCCGGCTGTTCAGGGCGACGGGGCTAACGCGGACTGGCGCGGGCGGCGGTGTCGATAGCGAGAACATCGTCGTGCATGTGGTGGCGCTGGCCGGGCTAGCTGCCTGGCTGGAGGAGCAGCGCGCGGCGGGGCTGGTGATCGACTGCCGGCTCGTGGCGGCGCTGGGATTGCTCGGTTAGGCTCGATAGGTTCTTCGTTCTCACCCAGTTCTCCACCGGAAGATAGCGACGATCTGCAGCGTCGCGTGCCAGATCTGCAGCAGCTG
>CAXTTR010000050.1:4442-12891 GCA_964247215.1 uncultured Sphingomonadaceae bacterium | reverse complement strand
GATTTGTATGGGCGGCTGGCGGTGGATGTTTGATAGCAGGCGACACTCAATCTCTTAATTCCGCCATTCCCGCGAACGCAGGAATGGCGGAAGTGTTCTGGGCAGCGTTGATCATCTGCACGATCCTCCCCTGCGACACCTTAACCACCGCTTGAATACCCCCGCACAAAGGCCGATATTGCATGCATACCGGTACGGTCCGGTTCGATGGAGACTTTCATGGCAAACCAGGTGGACCCCCGCATTGCCTACCCGGCCGCGGGCGGTGGTGTGGCCACGGCCAGCTTCGACGCGGGTCTGCGGTCCTATATGTTGTCGGTTTACAATTACATGGCGAGCGGCGTGCTGCTCACCGGCGTCGTCGCGCTGCTGACCGCGCGTTCGGGCTTTGTCTATTCGCTGTTCGACGCGGTCACTGGGCGGCCATCGCTGCTCGGCTGGATCGTCATGCTCGCGCCGCTCGGCATCGTCATCACGATGAGCGCTGCGATCAACCGTCTGTCGGAGTTCAGCATTAAGGCGCTGTTCTGGGGTTTCGCGACTGTCATGGGCGTGTCGATGTCGACGATCTTCCTGCGCTACACCGGCGGCTCGATCGCCTCGACATTCTTCGCCACGGCGGCGGGCTTCGGTGCGCTCAGCCTGTACGGCTATACGACCAAGCGCGACCTCGGCGGTTTCGGCAAGTTCCTGATGATGGGCCTCGTCGGCCTGATCGTCGCTATGCTGATCAACGCGTTCTTCCCGTCGGCGGGCGGCTCGCTACTGATCTCGCTGGTTGGTGTGCTGCTGTTCGCGGCGCTGACGGTCTATGATACGCAGAAGATCAAGAACATGTACGCCTATGTCGAAGGCAGTGACATGCACGGCAAGTCGATCGTCATGGGCGCGCTGACGCTCTACCTCGACTTCATCAACCTGTTCATGTTCCTGTTGCGCTTCACCGGCGGCAGCCGCAACTAAACGGAACGTTCAAGGGCCCGGTGGATCAACCACCGGGCCCTTTCTCTTTGGGGAGACCAGCTGCATGGATATCGCCTTTATCGGCGTCGGCCTGATGGGTTCGGGCATGGCCGCGAACCTCGTTAAGGCGGGGCACAACGTCCGCGCCTTCGATCTCAGCAAGGCAGCGCTCGAGCACGCGGTCGCCAACGGCTGTTTCGCCGCGTCGAACGTCACCGAAGCCGTCGGCAATGCGGAAGCGGTGGTCACCATGCTGCCCGCTGGTAAGCACGTCAGCGCGACCTACCATGACGAGATATTCCAGGCGGCGCACCCCAATGCGGTGCTGATCGACTGCTCGACAATCGACGTCGCCACCGCACAGGCGGTCGCCGCCGCTGCCGCCGAGCGTCAGTTGACGATGGTCGACGCACCGGTGTCGGGCGGCACCGGCGGCGCGGCGAACGCGACGTTGACGTTCATGGTCGGCGGCTCGGCGACGGGCTTCGCCGCGGTCAAGCCGATCCTCGAAGGCATGGGCAAGGCGGTGATCCACGCCGGCGGCCCGGGCATGGGTCAGGCGGCGAAGATCTGCAACAACATGATGCTCGGCATTCACATGATCGGCACCTGCGAGGGCTTCGTACTGGCGCAGAAGCTCGGGCTCGACACGCAGACGTTCTTCGACATCGCTTCCAAGTCATCCGGGCAGAGTTTCTCGATGACGTCATTCTGCCCGGTGCCGGGTCCAGTTCCCGCCGCGCCGTCGAACCGCGGTTATGCCGGCGGTTTCTCGACCGCGCTGATGCTCAAGGACCTCAAGCTCGCGGTCGGCGCGGCGCAGTCGGTCGACGCGACCGTTGCAATGGGTTCGCAGGCAGAGTCGCTGTTCCAGCTGTTCGCCGGGCTGGGCGGCGGCGGGCTGGATTTGTCGGCAATTATCAAACTGATCGACGGCAGCTGGGTGGAAGGCGGGGCGACTTAAACCGGGTTAAGCCGCCTGCTCGAAGCGCCTCGGGATCGCGGCAATCGCTTCCCCGTTGCGGCGCTTGGCTTCAATAATGTCGTAGCTGATCTGCAGCCGCAGCAGATAGCCTGCCGACAACATCATCGGAACTAGCTCCTGTCTAGTTCCGATGGTTTAGCGCCAACAGTAATTGAAAGCTCATAGCGAGCAAGCATCACCGCTGAGCACCAGCTACCGCCGCCCCCCAACCTGCCGTCCCCCCGCCTGCCGCGCCCCCCTCGCCGCCTTCGCCTTTGCAAACCGCGTTGTCCTCGTCCCCGGCGTGCCGCCGGTCGCGCGTCCCTGTACCGGCGCTTTGCGCTCGCCTGCCGGTATCCCGAGATCGTCCGCCTCCAGCCGCCTGATCTGGTCGCGGATGCCCGCGGCAATCTCGAAGTCGAGATTCGACGCGGCCTTCTTCATCTGCTCTTCGAGGTCGGAGATGTACGCCTTGAGGTTGTGCCCGACCATGTGCGGAGTCTCGTCGTCCCCCGTGTCGACCACTAGCCCGTCGCGCATCGACACGTCAGCGAGCACGTCGGAGATGTTGCGCTTGATCGTCGTCGGCGTGATGCCGTGTTCGAGGTTGTACGTTTCCTGCCGGGACCGTCGCCGCCCGGTTTCGGCCATCGCGCGCTCCATGCTGCCGGTGATGCGGTCGGCATACAGGATGACGCGGCCTTCGACGTTGCGAGCGGCGCGGCCGATGGTCTGGATCAGGCTGGTTTCGGAGCGCAGGAAGCCCTCCTTGTCGGCATCGAGGATCGCCACGAGCCCGCATTCGGGGATGTCGAGCCCCTCACGTAGCAAATTGATACCAACCAGCACGTCGTACACGCCCATCCGCAGGTCGCGGATCAACTCGATGCGCTCGAGCGTCTCGACATCGCTGTGCATGTAGCGGACACGCAGGCCGGCTTCGTGCATGAACTCGGTCAGGTCCTCGGCCATGCGCTTGGTCAGCGTCGTCACCAGCGTCCGGTAGCCGTTCGCGGCAACCTTACGCGCTTCGGCGATGCAGTCCTCGACCTGATCCTCGACCGGCTTGATCTCGACCGGCGGGTCGACGAGCCCGGTCGGGCGGATGACCTGCTCGACGAAGACGCCGCCGGTCGCCTCCATCTCCCACTTGCCGGGCGTCGCCGAGACGAACACCGTCTGCGGGCGCATCGCCTCCCACTCCTCGAACCGCAGCGGCCGGTTGTCGATGCAGCTCGGCAGGCGGAAGCCGTATTCGGCGAGCGTCAGTTTCCGCCGGTGGTCGCCGCGGCTCATGCCGCCGATCTGCGGCACGGTGACGTGGCTCTCGTCGACGAACAGCAGCGCGTTCTCGGGCAGATACTCGAACAAGGTCGGCGGCGGCTCGCCCGGCAGACGGCCGGTCAGGAAGCGGCTGTAGTTCTCGATGCCGGCGCAGCTGCCGGTCGCCGAAATCATCTCGAGGTCGAAGTTGGTGCGCTGCTCCAAGCGCTGCGCCTCGAGCAGCTTGCCCTCGGCGTGCATTTCCTTCAGCCGCTCGGTGAGCTCGTGCTTGATCGCTTCGCTGGCCTGCTTGAGCGTCGGGCCGGGCGTGACATAGTGCGAGTTCGCGTAGATCTTGATGTTCGGCAACGTCGTGATCTTGACGCCGGTCAGCGGGTCAAACTCGGTGATCGACTCGATCTCGTCGCCGAAGAACGTCACGCGCCAGGCGCTGTCCTCATAGTGCGACGGGAACAGTTCGAGCGTGTCGCCCCGGACGCGGAAGTTGCCGCGCGCGAAGGCTGCGTCGTTGCGCTTATACTGCAGCGCGACGAGCTTGCGGATGATTTCGCGCAGGTCGGCGGTCTGGCCTTTCTTCAGGCTGAAGGTCATCGCGCTGTACGTCTCTACCGAACCGATGCCGTACAGGCAGCTGACCGAGGCGACGATGATGACGTCGTCGCGTTCCAGGAGCGCCCGCGTCGCCGAATGCCGCATCCGGTCGATTGCCTCGTTCACCGAGGACTCTTTCTCGATGTAGGTGTCCGAGCGCGGCACGTACGCCTCGGGCTGGTAATAGTCGTAGTAGCTGACGAAATACTCGACGGCGTTGTCGGGGAAGAAGCTCTTGAACTCGCCGTAGAGCTGCGCTGCTAGGATCTTGTTAGGCGCGAGCACCAGCGCCGGGCGCTGCACCGCCTCGATGACCTTGGCCGCGGTGAACGTCTTGCCCGAACCGGTGACGCCGAGCAATACCTGGTCGCGGTCGCCGGCCTCGGCTTGCGCGACGAGTTCGGCGATCGCAGTCGGCTGGTCGCCGCTGGCGGTGTAGTCGGTGACCAGCCGGAAGGCTTTGCCGCCTTCGGACTTTTCGGGCCGCGCCGGGCGGTGCGGGACAAATGCGCCCGTACTCTCGGGCTCGGCAAGCGAAGTGCGAATCTGGATTGTCATGCGATCAATATGATCAGTGTCGACCAGCGCCGCAATCGGGCGTGGCGCTGCGTTGCCTGCTCGCTGCGGGGCTCGCCGCTAGCGTCGTCGAGGGGAGCGCGTTCGCTCAGTGGACGACGCGCGTCGCCTGTTTGATGAGCTGGGCGATGTCGCGCAGGTTGGCGATGATCGCCGTGCCGTGCTCGGCGTAGTCGCCGGCGTCACCCGAGAGCGACAGTTTTGCATCGGGACAATGCAATGCGGTAAAGCAGGCGATGGCCTTGGCAGTGGCAGCGGCTCTGGCAGCTTGGTCGACGGTTGAAGTTATCATGTTACCCCAGACTCAGTTGATGTGTTAGCAGCTTTGCCGGCAAGAGCGAAATCAGCGATTTGCAGTGGCGAGCATTCGGCGTTGCCGGCGGACCACCGATCCGGTTATGCCGAAACCGGTCAGCAGCAGCGCCCATGTCGCGGGCTCGGGGACGATGTCGTTGAGCGTCTTCGAGCGCCAGCCGATGGTGTTGAGCAGCTCCTGATCGATCAGGCTCATGTCATGATACTGGCCGGTCGCGGCATAGGCATCGAACGGGTCGACGACCGCTCCCGACGCCCAATCCTGGATGTCGGCGTAGTTGTTGTTTGGCGCATTGTAGGCGCGGCCGACGGTCATGCCGCCGTCGATCGAGAAATACACGCCGGTAGCGGCGGAACTCATGTTGAGCACGCCGGGAGCGGTGTAGCGCAGCAGGTCGATCGGGCTGTTCCACTTCCACGATGCCTGGTTTATGTTGGTAGTGCGCCCCATCACCTCCGATATTTCGTGTTCGAGTGCGTTGACGAGGCTGTAAGCGCCCGCTGTTGGGGTTGTCGTACCGGCGAAGTTCCAGTTGGCGGTCGAGCTGACGTAAACGGTGCCGTCGGAGATGGTGTCGTCGGCGGCGCTAAGCCCGAGCGCCTTGCTCTCGGCGGTTGTCATGCGAAAGCCGCCGGCGAGTGCCGACGGCGGTGCGGCGGACGGCAGCGCATTCGTGGCGGAGATCGACGCTGCCGTCGAGGCGTTAGCTTGCAACGCACTGCGGACCGTACTGTAGTTGGTGATCGAGCCGTAATTGGCGACGCTCGACGCGAGCGCGTTGTACGACGTGTCTGCTTGTATCGTAATGTGGAGCGTCACGTTATTCGAGTAGATTGCGCTAAAATGAGCGGCAGCAATCGTCGCATCAGCCTGTAGTGCTTCAGTATTGCTGTTGAAATAGCTGTCGAGTCCGGAAGCAAAATCGAGCGCGATATTTAGCCCTTGCGCTTGCGGGGCGATGAGTAATCCCGCCGTTGCAGCAGCCAAACCGCGGCTGGTCAGACGCCCGATGGGCAGTTTCGACATCCCCGTGTTCCTTCAGATTAAGCAAATGATCACAATAGCTTGGCAGTGTCGAAGGCGTGTGTTCGCAGCAGCTGAAAAGGTGTGCAAACCAACTCCCGGTTTGACTTTCTCAGCTTATTTCGAGTTCGATGGAACTTTAGTTAGGTCAGATTGTTCTAGGCCAGCAATTTGCCCTTGCGACCTGATTACGGCGAAGGCGTTTCGTTTCGGTATAGAAACGCAGCCTGGTTCCCGCTGACTTAAAATAAATATTGCGAGCCAGTACTGAAAGAGTACACCGTCCACGGCGCACGGGCGTAGCGATTTGGGCTTACATTATGGGTTCCGGCTGGATGGCGCTTGGTCCTTGTCGTCGTCTCGATCGCTCCCGCGCCGCGACGTTGCGTCATGCCAACTCGATCGTCTTTGACGCTACGGCAGTCGTATGGATTTAAGCCCTACCCAAGCCGCTGGCTGTGCTGCCCTTGCCGACTTCAACGCGAGCGCCGGCCGCGCTTATGCCGAGATGCGGAATTTCGATCACGGTCCCGAACGACGCGAGAACATCTCGATGCTGTCGCGCTATCTGCGTTACCGGCTGATCACCGAAGAAGAAGTCATCGCGGCGGTGCACGCGCGGCACACGCGCGAGGCGGCGGGCAAGTTCGTCCAGGAAGTGCTGTGGCGGACGTACTGGAAAGGCTGGCTCGAGCTGCGCCCCGCGGTTTGGGAGGACTATGTCGCCGACGTCATGCGGCTCGAGGCGCAGTCCGGCGGGGCGCGGCGCGACTATGAGCGCGCGCTGGCGGGCAGCACCGGCATCGACTGCTTCGATGCGTGGGTCGGCGAACTCGTCGAGCATGGTTATCTGCACAATCACGCACGGATGTGGTTCGCCAGCATCTGGATTTTTACGCTGCAGCTGCCGTGGCAGCTCGGCGCGGCACTATTCTGGCGGCATCTGTACGACGGCGACCCGGCGTCGAACACGCTGTCATGGCGCTGGGTGGCGGGGCTGCAGACGCCGGGCAAGACGTACCTTGCACGGCCGGATAACATCGCGCGCTACACCGGCGGGCGCTTTACCCCGTCAGGACTTGCCACCAGTGCTGCTCCGGTCGCAGGGCCGCCGCTGCCCAAGCCGCGCCAGCTGCCGGCCGCCGCGCCTGCTCCGGCCGGTCGTATCGGACTGTTGATTGCTGAGGACGATCTCGAGCCCGAGACGCTGCCGCTCGGGGCAGCGCAGGTTGTCGCGGTGGCCAGCCTCGGCGCGCAACACGACCGCGATGCCAATGTCGAGCGGTTCATCGACGGCGCGCTGAGTGATGCAAGAGCCCGCACTGCCACGGCTTTTGGGATTAAAGCGACGCCGCTGCCTGATCCGACCGCCGCAGCCGTCCGCGACTGGGCGCAAGCTCATCAGCTTGACACGCTGGCTGTCGGCTATGCTCCCGTCGGCCCCGGCGCGACCGTGCTAGACGCGATCAGCCGCGAGCTGGCGGCTGGCGGTATCACGCTCCACCGTATCCGCCGCGACTGGGACAGCAAGACTTGGCCGCATGCGCAGCGCGGCTTCTTCGCGTTTCACGAGCGGGTCGCGCCGCTGCTCTGACCGGCGCTGTGCGGCGTTCTACCCCGCGCGCGCGACAGGCGGTACATCGGAAACGTTCCGTAATCCTTGGCCAGCGGTACGCGCCCGACATAATGGCCCTGGAAGCGCGGTGCCGCCGCGAGTGCCAGCGCGGCGGCAAAGCCGGCCGTGACATAGGCCTGCCCCGGCGGTGTTACCGGCTCGATACGCGCGGTGCGCGATACTTCGGTGCCGTAATAGGTGGTCTGGCCGGTGACCGGGTCACTGGTCTCGAACACCATGCCGTAATGGCCGCCGATGCGCAGCGTGAACTGGCTGCCCGCTGCGGCGAGCGCTTCCTGCAACGTCAGCATGATTTCGGCCGCCGCGACGACATCGCTGACGACAACGAACAGTGCATCGCCCCAACTATTACGCGAGCGCACTGCGGCGGTGAACTGATCGAGTACCCGCGCCGCAGTTCCCATCACGGCCCGCCAGAACGCCGGGATGTCAGGCTCAGCGAGCTTCGAGAAGTTTGGCGCGTCGGCGAAAATCATCGCCATTGCGACCCGCACGGGGCCGTCGTAGCGGACCGTTCGCGCCTCAGGCGTCAGCCTGCGATCGACCGCACCGGGACCGAGCACATGCGTGTCGCCGCCTGCCGTCCGCCAGCGCGCGACGTCGATGGCGGTTCCGGCCCGGCCGCTCGCCGGTGTGCCGTCATAGACCGTCAGCATCATCGCTTGCCCGCCAAGCTGCGCGGCGCGAAGGCGCACCAGCCCCATCGCGGTCAGCGAGCCATGATTGAACGCGCCGGGGTCGCCGATGTCGCCCATTTCCGAAACGATATGGACGCTGTGCGCCGCGGCGAGACAGGCTTCAAAGCGCGCTACCCACGAGCCGCCGCCGGGCAGCACCGACGATCGCACGAAATCCGCCGGCGCGAACGGCAGCACGACATTGAGCTCGCCGCCGCGCGCCAGCAACTGCTCGGCGATGACGATGTCCGAACCGCAGGTCAGCGCGCCGAAACCGAAGCCGATGTCATGCTCGGCGAGCGCTGCGGCGACCTGCGCTGTCAGCGCCGTCTCGGCGACGCTATGCTCGCCAAACATATGGCCGCAAAAGAATGCCAGCTCCGGTGGCCGCAGTACGGCTCGCACGCGTTTGTCCGCAT
>CAXTTR010000050.1:0-4432 GCA_964247215.1 uncultured Sphingomonadaceae bacterium | reverse complement strand
AGGCCAGCCTGGCCGCGCTGGACGCGCAGATCCGCCAGGCCGGCGAGCAGGTCGAACTGCCGCAACGTCACTGCGCGCGCACCGAGATTGCTGCCCGGCAGTGTCAGCGCTTCGGCGCAGGCAGCTTCGGCCTCCGCTGCGCGGTCGAGCAGCAACAGCGCCTCGGCACGGGTGACCGCCGACCAGTAATCATGGGCCGGAGCGCCTGTCTGCAGCAGCGCCGCCGCGCGCCGCCGTGCCATCGCCGGATCGCCCGCTAGCAGCGTCAGGCTCGCCGCGTTAATGCCGGGGAACAGATCGCCGGTCTCGTTATGGATCGCCGCATACAACCGGCTCGCCGCGGCGAACGCCGCCTGCTGCGCCAATCCCGACAGCGTTTCGGCCGTGTTTTTGGCGAGGCGAGCGCCAAGCGAGCGCGCTTCGACACCACCGGCGCGGTCGAGCCCGAACTCGACGTACCGCGCACTTGCCGTCGCGACGTCTCCCATGCGCGCGAGGCTGAGCACGACGAGATAGGCCGCATCGGCTTCGCCCGCCGCCCGCCCGGCTTCGGCAAGATCGTAAGTGGCGATCAGATCACCCCGCGACAGCGCCGCGCGAGCGTGCTCGCAGTGGCTTGCCGCGGGTGTCTCGTGCTCCGGAACGCTGGTCATGTCCGGCACTCGCAGATGATCGCTTCGCGCAGCCTTCCTACCTTCAAATTAGTTAATCTGTTTCTCCTCTAGACAAGTTGATCGTGACTGAAAACAAGCGCTAACTGCCGTCAAGCTGACGGTCGTTCAGCGCATGCGGCTTGGGTCGACACGATCTGGCTAAGCGCAATGACGAACTTGGGGGCGAAGACAGCTGTGGAGGTAGGGCCCAAGGTCGAGCAGCGCACGCTACACATCAACGGGCTCGCCATGCATGTCGTGCTGGCGGGAGCAGGTCAGCCATTGCTGCTGCTCCACGGCTTCCCCGACTCAGCACAGCTCTGGCGCAAGCTGATCCCTGGTCTCGTCGCGGCGGGGTTCCGTGTCATCGCTCCGGATCAGCGCGGCTTCGGCCTGACCTCGATGCCACCGAACACCGGCGATTATACCATCGCGCAAATCGTTGCCGATGCGATCGCGCTGCTCGACGCGCTCGGTATCGAGCGCGCCGCGTTGATGGGGCATGACTGGGGCGCGATCATCGGCTGGCATCTCGCCGCCGAACACCCGGAGCGGTTCACGCGTTATGTCGCGCTGTCGGTAGGCCACCTCAGTGCCTTCAGTCAGGGCGGCTTCGCCCAGCTCGCGAAAAGCTGGTACGTCATCATGTTTCAGCTGCGCGACATTGCCGAGGCGATGTTCCGCGCCAACGACTTCGGCTTGCTGCGACGCATGACCGGCGACGACCCGGAAATACTGCTGTGGCGGTACGACCTGTCACGCCCCGGGCGGCTGACGGCGGGAATGAACTGGTACCGCGCCAACATGCGAATGCTGATGAGCGGCAGTTTAGGTCCGGCACGCATTCCGGTGCTCGGCATTATCGGTAGCGCCGACTCGGCACTGACTATCACGCAAATGGCCGACTCGGACCGCTTTGCTCCAGCTGGATTTAGCTGTCATATTGTCGATGGTGCCGAACACTGGCTGCCTTTGAACAATGTCGCAGAAATCAAGGCTCGTGCGATCGGATTTCTGAAGTTGCTGAGCTGAAACGGCTCTCGCTCGGCTAGCGCCATGTATGCGCCGCGAAGTCAAGTGATCCCGGTCACTCCATTTTGACACAGGCTTACAGGCATCTTACGCCAGAACGGTCTGGGGTATGTATGGGCAACGGCGGCATCGGGACACGGGATATCGCAGAAGCGCTTGTCGACGCCGTCGTCGCCGACTTTCCCGACCATGATCCGCGGCTGCGGCCAGTCCACACCATCGGTGTCGGCGTCACCGGCAGCTTCGAAGCGTCCGACGTCGCCCGCGACTATTGCACCGCCGAGCACTTTCAGGGCCAATCGCTGCCGGTCACCGTGCGGTTCTCAAACAGCTCGGGCAGCCCGGTACAGCACGACGGCTGGTCCGACGTGCGTGGCATGGCGACCCGCTTTCACCTTGCCCGCGGCACCACCGACCTTATCGCGATGACGCTACGCGAATTCTTTTCAGCCACCGTCGACGATTTCCTGGCGTTCAGCAAAGCCGCGCGGATGTCGCCGGTGGCGCGCCAGTCGCCATGGTCGAAGATCGCCGACATGCTCCGGCTCAAGCCTCCCCTGCCCGACCCCATGCCGGGCCAGACGATAAGCGGCGTGCCGGGCTCGCTCAACTATGCCAACCACAACCGCGCGGCACAGCTTGCGGTGTTCGAAGCGGGCATGATCGGCGCGCCGGTCAGCTATGCACGGGCGACGTACAACGCCGTCCACACCTTCATCATCACCGCTCCGGACGCCACACGCCGGTACGTCCGCTTCCTGTGGCAGCCGACGGCGGGCATCAAGCTTACCGACCCGAACGCGCCGCCGGTCGACGACTATCTTCACCAGGAGCTACGCGACCGGCTTGCTTACTGGCCGGCACAGTTCCTGCTGCTGATGACGATCGGCGAGGCCGGTGATGCGTTCGACGACCCGACCATTCCATGGCCGATCCGGCGGCGGCGTGTCGTTATGGGGACGCTGACGCTGACCACGGTCGCCGACGATCAAGTCGAAGGGTGCGAGAGGCTAAGCTTCAACCCGTGCCGCCTCGTACCGGGCATCGCCATGTCGAACGATCCCATTCTCGCGGCGCGCCGGGACGCCTATGAGGTGTCCCGTCAGCGCCGCGGCGCTACCGCGTGCCCGTTCCACCAGCAGGTGCCCTGATGGCAACGCAACCCGGCTGGCTCGACCGCTTCGTCGATAGCCTCGGCACCTCGCCGCTGTTCGGCTTTATTGCGGGGCGCATTCTCGTGCCGTTCTGGGCATGGCGAACGCCGGTCGTGGCACAGCCCGGCGGTCCGGCGGTCGCGGTGCAGACCGGTGACAACATGCAGCGCATGATGAACCTCATCATGCCGTTGAAGGACAAGACCGCCGTCGGCCGCGCCAAAGCGGCGCTGGCGATCGCCGAAAACCTCGACGAAATCTTCGCCGGACTCGACAATGTCGGCACGGTGCACTTTGCTCGCTTTGTCATCGTCGACAACAACCTCTGCATGTTCTCGTCGTACGACGGCGACTTTTCAAACTACATCCGCGACTTCGTCGCGCAGATCGGCAGCGTTTTTGATGGTGTCGTGGCGCTGATCGAGGACGGCGAGTCGGTACTGCCGACCGAAACCAACATCGACGCGTTCATCGCCTGGATCCGCGAGCGCGACATGTACCAGATTCCCGACATGGCGACCGGGCTGCTGCATTACGGCATCGCCGCCGCCGGGTCGGCTGGCAAGCAGGGCGTCAACGACGACCTGCGGCTGCTGCCGCGCGCGCTGATCCTGCAGCTCAACGCCAACCGCAACGTCTCGCTCGGCAGCGGCTACCGCGGTTACCCCGGCTTCAGCGTCGCTCAGATCCGGCAGCAGACGGGAATGGGCTGGTGAGCACGATCCGCAACGCCGCGACGTTCGCGCCCGCCGACGTTCAGGGCAACATCCTGCGCGGCTATCACTTCAGCCGCGTCCGCTACCTTATCCTTCGAATCGCCGATGCTGCCGCAGCGCGCCATTGGCTCGGGCTCGCGGTGACCGGCGGTGAGGGTATCCCAAAGATTACCACCGAGGAACATTGGAGCATCAAGCCCGCGAGCTGCTTTAATATCGGGCTGACCTACGCCGGGCTGCGCGCGCTTGGCGTCTCGTCCGCGTCGCTCGCATCGTTTCCCGGTGAGTTCATCGACGGTATGACGACGCGCGCGGTCAAGCTCGGCGATGTCGGCCCGAGCGCGCCCGAGCATTGGGTTGCCCCGTTCGGCAACCCCGCCGTCGTTCAGCTGATCGCCTCGATTCACGCCGACGATGTCGCGCACCTCGACCGCGTCGAGGCGCAGGTCATGAGCGCTGGCGGCGGCAGTGCATTCAGGCGGCAGGCGGCACGCGACGGCTGGAACTTCGACACCGACCATGTCCACTTCGGCTACCGCGACAGCATCTCGCAGCCGCGCTTTGCCGGCGTCCACGATCCCGACCAGTATTCCGATGCGCAACCGCTCGCCCCGGTAGGCGCGATGCTGCTCGGCTACCCAACCGAATATGAGGGCCTGCTGTGGAGCGTCCCGCAGCCCGACGTGCTCGGCCGCAACGGCACCTTCAACGCCTTTCGCGTGCTGGCGCAGGACGTTACCGGGTTCGAGGCCTACCTCGACGACACCGCGACCGCGCTTGTTGCCGACCCGCTCGGCGACGAGCTGCTGCCGCAGGGCAACGAGAGCAATATCGGGCCGGGACTGTCGCGGCTCGCGGCGCTACGCGAGATCGACGC
>CAXTTR010000049.1:0-12923 GCA_964247215.1 uncultured Sphingomonadaceae bacterium | reverse complement strand
CGATGAACTACGACGCCTTGTTTCAGGCTCAGCTCGACGGTTTGCACGCGGCGGGTAATTACCGGGTGTTTGCCGATCTCGAGCGGCGTCAGGGCAGCTTTCCGCGCGCGGTGCGGCATGCCGGCGGCGAGCGCCACGAAGTCACGGTGTGGTGCTCGAACGATTATCTCGGCATGGGCCAGCACGCCGGCGTGATCGCCGCGATGCACGATGCGCTCGACGCTTGCGGCGCGGGCGCGGGCGGCACGCGCAACATCTCGGGCACCAACCACCATCATGTGCTGCTCGAGGCCGAGCTGGCCGACCTGCATCACAAGCAGGCGGCGCTGATCTTCACCTCGGGCTATGTCTCGAACTGGGCGGCGCTGGGCACGCTCGCCGCTCGCCTGCCCGACTGCGTCGTGCTGTCGGACGCCTTGAACCACGCCTCGATGATCGAGGGCATCCGCCACAGCCGCGCCGACCGCATCGTCTGGAAGCACAGCGACCCCGCCGACCTCGACCGCAAGCTGGCGACCATCGCGCCCGGCCGCCCCAAGCTCGTCGCGTTCGAGAGCGTCTATTCGATGGACGGCGACATCGCGCCGATCGCCGAGATCCTCGACGTCTGCGAAAAGCACAACGCGATGAGCTACATCGACGAGGTCCACGCCGTCGGGCTGTACGGCCCGCGCGGCGGCGGCGTCGCGGAACGCGAAGGCCTAATGGACCGCATCACCGTCATCGAGGGCACGCTCGGCAAGGCGTTCGGCGTCATGGGCGGCTATATCGCCGGGTCGGCGGCAATGGTCGACTTCGTCCGCAGCTTCGCCAGCGGCTTCATCTTCACCACCGCGATCCCGCCCGCCATCGCCGCGGGCGCGGCGGCCAGCGTCCGCCACCTCAAGGCGAGCAGCGCCGAGCGCATCCGCCATCAGGAGCGTGTCGCCAAGGTCCGCCGCCGGCTGAACGCCATCGGCATCCCGATGCAGGACAACCCGAGCCACATCATCCCGGTGATGGTCGGCGACGCCAGGAAGTGCAAGATGATCAGCGACTGGCTGCTCGACCACCACGGCATCTACGTCCAGCCGATCAACTACCCGACCGTCCCCAAGGGCACCGAACGCCTGCGTATCACCCCCTCGCCGGTGCACTCCGACGACGACATCGACAAGCTCGTCACCGCGCTGTCGGAAATCTGGAGCATGTGCGCGCTCAGCCGCGTCGCAATCGCGGCTTAGCACACACAAGCGGGACTGCGCGGTCAGCTTATCGATACTACTCTGGTGCGCGTTGACGCAGTGTGACCGATGTAACGGGACTACTCTTCATCGCCGGTAGCTCTTATCACCGTTCGCATGTTCAGACCGCCCTCCCCGTTCACCTATCCGAGTTTCCGCGCTTTCTGGCTGGCGCGGCTGTTCGCGACCGTCGGCGGCACCATGCTGGTCATCGTCATCGGCTGGCAGGTCTACGATCTCGCGCGTCAGACCTTGATGCCCAAGGAAGCCGCGTTCCTGCTCGGCATGATCGGACTGGCACAGTTCGTGCCGCTGTTCGCGCTGACGCTCGTCGTTGGTTACATCACCGACCGCAGCGACCGGCGTTACATCGCGCGCGGCGCGGTAACGTTCAACGCCGCCTGCGCCGCGGTGCTCGCGGGGCTGGCGCTCAGCGGTGCGATAACATTGACCGCGCTGTTCATCATCGCCGCGCTGCTCGGTGTCGGGCGCGCGTTTTCGGGCCCGTCGTTCTCGGCGCTCGGCCCCAATCTGGTGCCGCGCGAGGTGCTGCCGTCGGCGATCGCGCTCAATTCGATCAGCTGGCAGGTCGGCAGCGTCGTTGGACCGCCGCTCGGCGCGTATCTGTACGCCGCGCACCCCGCTATCGTTTACGGTGTTGCTGCGGCGCTATTCGCTGCTGCGTCGCTTGCGTTGTTCCTCATTCCACCGGTGCCGCTGCCGCCCCGTTCGGAGCTGTCGCCGTGGCGCAGCGTCGTCGAAGGTCTCGGTTACGTCCGGCGCAACCGCATCGTGCTTGGCGCGATCAGCCTCGACCTGTTCGCGGTGCTACTCGGCGGTGCGACCGCGATGCTACCGGTGTACGCGCGCGATATCCTCCATGTCGGCGTCGAAGGCCTCGGACCGTTGCGCGCCGCGCCAGCGATCGGTGCGGCGGTGACCGCGCTGGCGCTGGCCTGGAAGCCGCTGCAAAACCGCGTTGGCATCCGCATGTTCGCCTGCGTCGCGCTGTTCGGCTTTGCCACCGTCGTCTTCGGCACGTCGACAAGCATGCTGCTGTCGCTTGCGGCGCTGTTCGTCATCGGCGCGGCTGACATGGTCAGCGTCTACGTCCGCAGCTCGCTCATCCAGTTGCACACGCCCGATGCCATGCGCGGGCGCGTCTCGGCGGTGTCGGGGGTGTTCATCTCGGCGTCTAATGAACTCGGCGAGTTCGAAAGTGGGCTGACCGCGGCGTGGTTTGGCCCGGTCGAGGCGGTGGTGCTCGGTGGTATCGGGGCAATCATTGTCACTGGGCTGTGGATGTGGGGCTTCCCTGAGCTGAGGCACGCCGACCGGTTTGTGGCACCGGAAACGGCATAGCCAGAGCAACTGCCACAGGCAGCAACGGACCCGCGCTGATCTGCGCCGGGATCAGATCAGCCCGGGAGGACGAGGCCGCCGAGTACCAGTTCGGCGTAAACGGTTCCGATCTCGTCAGCGTTGAACTCGCTGTCGTGCGGGCGGAACCAGCGGTGCGTCCAGCCGACAAGGCCGAGGATGCCGTAAGCGACGATGCGCGATGAGCCGGCGTTGCGAAAGCTGCCGTCGGCATAGCCCTGTTCGATAATAGCGATGATCGCGTTCGACATCTGGCTGTTGAGGCTGCGCATGTAGCGCGACCACTCCGAACGCTTGTCGCTAACATGACTGAGGTTTTCGCGGATATAAATGTAGATCAGCGGGTAATGGTCGCTGTACGACTTCATCAGGGTGACAATCAGCTCGCGGACTTTTTCCGACGGCGACACGGTGCTCGCCTCGATGCGCTTGGCGGTTTCGAGATTGCGTTCGACGACCTTGCGGACGATTTCGTCGAACAGCTCCTCTTTCGAGCCGATGTAGTAATAAATCGTCGCCCGGTCGATATCGAGCTCGGCGGCGACGGCGCTGATACTGGCGCGCTGGAAGCCAAGCCGGTTGAAGACACGAACCGCGGCATCGGCGATTTCCTGCTTGCGCGCCTGATAGGAGACGCTCGATTCTTCCTTGGCAGCAGAGCGGCGCTTGCCGATGCCGCTAGCGCTGCCGACAGGCGCAACCTCCTCGGGCGGAGCTTCGGGCTTGGCGGCCTCGCGGCGACTCGGTTGCGGTCGGGCGGCGATCATCTTGCGTTGTCCCAGTCTCAGCCGCGCGGTGCTCCCGCGACATAGAGCACCTGTCCGGTAACGAAACCGGCGCGCGGATCAACGAAAAACGCCACGGCGTTGGCGACGTCTTCAGGCTGGCCGACGCGCCCGACGACGATCTGGGCGAGCGCGGCCTGTTGCATCGCTTCGAACGACATGCCGACGCGCGCCGCCACCGCCTGCGTCATCGCCGTCGCGACAAAGCCCGGCGCGACCGCGTTGGCGGTGATGCCATGTGGACCAAGCTCGATCGCCAGCGATTTGGTGAATCCCTGGATGCCGGCCTTGGCGGCTGCATAGTTGGCCTCGCCGAGCGCGCCAAGCGCGGCGGTGCTCGACATGCTGACGATCCGCCCCCAGCCGGCGCTGCGCATATGCGGCTGGACTGCGCGACTCATCAGGAACGCGCCGCGCAGATTGACCGACATTACCGTGTCCCAGTCGTCGGCGCTCATCCTGGCGAGCGTCCGGTCGCGCAGGATACCGGCGTTGTTGACCAGCACCGTCGGCGGCCCGAGCTGCTCGATGACAGCGGCAACGGCGGCGGTAGCTGCAACTTCGTTGCCGACGTCAGCAGCTACCGCGATCGCGCGACCCCCGCGGGCGACCACGGCGGCGACAGTTTCGGCGCAAGTGTCGGCATCGAGATCGAGCACCGCGACGTCGTTGCCGTCTTCGGCGAGCCGCGTGGCGATCGCCGCCCCGATGCCGCGCGCCGCCCCGGTGACGATCGCGATGCGCCGCTCGGTAACCGGCATCGGCTCAGTCGCCCGCTGGTTCGGCCGCGTGCTTCGATGCCTCGTAAGCTTCGAGGTAGGTGCGGTGCGGTGCGAACGGCGCGTCGCGCATACGCACCGCAGGGCGGACGCCGCCTTCGCGCCAGACCTTGGTGAACTCGTCCATGCCGGGACCAGCAATGCCAAGCGCATCGAGGTCGTTCGCCGCCGCCATGCCGGCCTGCATGCCGGCCGCCTCGAACCAGCGATTGGTGACTTCCTTGTGGCTGTAGATCGCATCGAGCGGCACGTTCGACACGCGCTTGGCGTACGCCATCGCTACGGCTTCGAGCTCGGCGCGCGGCACGGCGCGGTTGACCAGACCCATTTCGGCCGCCTCGATACCGGTCATGTTATCACCGGTGAACAGCCATTCCTTGGTCTTGCGCATGCCGAGGTGGATCGGCCACATCGCGAACACGTGCAGCTCGCCCATGGCGCGCGCCTCGGGCTGACCGAGCAGCGCGTCCTCGGCGGCAAAGGCGATGTCGCAGACGCCGATCAGGTCGAGCGAGCCCGCGACGCAGTGACCATGGACGACCGCGATCGTGCACTGGCGCAAGCGGAACAACCGCATCCAGCGCTCGCGCGACAAATGGAACTCCCGGCGTGACCAGACCGGATTACGGCGGTGCGGGCGGCGCTGGATGTCGTTGATCGCGCTGTCGGCATCCCACAGGTACGAGAACTCCTTGAGGTCGTAGCCGGTGCCGAAGTGGTTGCCGTTCGCCTTGATGACCAGCACGCGGGTGTCGTCATCCTCGTCGAGATCGTCCATGACAAGATCGAGTTCATCGCGCAGCTGTCGCGAGATGGCGTTTCCGGTATGCGGCCGGTTCAGCGTCACCGTCGCGATACGATCCTGCTTCTCATAGATCAGCGTTTCGAACTTCATGACCGTCCTCGCAGATTTAGCTGTGTGACTCTTACGCACCGCGCTCTCGTTGTCAACAGTCATGTTGACCAATTCGATATGACGTTGTGAGCGCTTCTTTCGTCGCTTTGTTCGCAGTCCCAGGCTGTCGCACGACGGCGGTCGCCAGCGTCCTAATTGCCGTTGACCGCCAGATTGCGCGCCCGCTCGGCGACATAGCCGCGGACGGCTTCGGCGTCGTCGGCGCTCAACCACTGGCTGAAGCTGATCATGCCGTTGCTCTTCAGTGCGCCGCCGATCAGGATTTGATTCCACGCCTCCTTGTCGTCGAGCACGCCCGAGCGGCGGAGATCGGGCACCACACCCGACGAGCGTGCCGTGAAGCCATGGCAGACGCCGCAAGTGCTCGAGAAGATCTTGCCGCCGAGCGCCACCTGCGCGGGGGTGAACGCGGTCTTGACCATGACCGCAGGCTGAAGCGGTATCTTGGTGAATTTATACGGTGCATTGCCACCGAGCGCGAAGACGAACAGCCGCCCGTTCGGACGCGGTCCGGCATCGTCCGCCAACGCGGCCGAGATACCATAGCCGCCGCCATACCCGGCCATCACCGCCACATATTGCTTGCCACCGACGCTGTAGGTGACCGGGGGTGCCATGATGCCGATGCCGGTCTGGTACGACCACAGCTTGCGCCCGGTATCGGCAGCGTACGCCGCCAGCTCGCCGCGTGCGGTGCCCTGGAACACCAGCCCGCCGGCGGTCGCGAGCACACCGCCGTTCCACGGACCTTCCTGCTGCACCCGCCAGCGCTCGGTCTGCGTCGCCGGATCCCACGCCGCCAGATGCCCTTTCAGCATGGCGCGCAACGCCTTCAGCTCGGCGGTATTGTCGGGCAGCTTGTTCGCCTCGAGACTGACGCCGAGGTTCCAGCCGCCGGGCCGCCCGACAAACGGGTGCTCGGACTCGAACACCATCGGCACTTCCTGCGCCGGGATATAGGCGAGCCTGGTCACCGGGCTGTACGCCATCGGCTGCCAATTATGCGCGCCCTGCGCCGACGGCAGGCTGACGAACGCGCCCTTCGCGTAATCGGCGTTGTCGGCATAGACCGGCCGTCCAGTCTTCATGTCGATGCCCTTGGTCCACGTCTGCGTGACATACGGCTTGGCCGAGAGCAGCTTACCGTCGCGCCGGTCAATGACGTAGAAAAAGCCGTTTTTCGGGGCCTGCAGCATGACTTTACGGTCGGTGCCGTCTAGCTTCATATCGGTCAGCACGATCGACTGCGTCTGGTCGAAGTCGAGCGATTCGCCGGGTGAGCCGGCATAATGCCAGCGGTAGGCGCCAGTGTCGGCATCAACTGCGACGATCGAGTCGACGAACAGGTTATCGCCGGTGCCGTCCGAGCGGACGCGCTGATCCCACGGCGTACCGTTGCCGACGCCGAAAATAATCTGGTTGAGCTCCTTGTCGTACACGATGGTATCCCAGACCGGACCGCCGCCGCCGTACTTGCTCCAGTCGCCCGACCACGTCGCCTGCATCTTGGCGATGACGGCGTCCGATGCCGCACCGTCGGCGGGCGCACCGCGCATCGGCGGTACGGTGTAGAACCGCCAGACGAGTTTGCCGGTGTTCGCGTCATAGGCAGTGATATAGCCGCGCATGCCGTACTCGCCGCCGCCGTTGCCGATCAGCACCAGCCCCTTGGCGATCCGCGGCGCGCCGGTAATCGTGTACGGCTTAGACTGGTCGACTGTGACCACCGACCACAGTGGCTTGCCGGTCTTGATGTCGAGTGCGATCAGGCGTCCGTCGAGCGAGCCGAAGATGAACTTACCCTGGTAGAGCGCGCCACCGCGGTTGACGACATCGCAGCACGCCTTGAAACCGGTCTCGCCGGGCACCTGCGGGTCATAGCTCCACAGCGGTGCGCCGGTCGCGGCGTTGAAGGCGTAAACCTTCGACCACGCCGTCGTCGTGTACAGCACGCCATCGGCGATCAGCGGCGTCGCCTCCATGCCGCGCGCGACATCGAACTCATGGCTCCACGCCAGGCCCAACTGGCCGACGTTGCCGGTATCGACCAACGCCAGGCGGCTGAAGCGCTGCCCGTCGTTAGTGCTGCCATAGCTAAGCCAGTTCTGCGGTTCGGCGGCGGCCCCATCGAGTCGCGTCGCATCGATCGGCACTGGCCCGGGCGGACCAGCGCTGCCGAGCAACAGCAGCATGGCGGTCAAGGCAAGTAAACGCACGGTCAACAGTCTACTCCACGACCAGATCAGAATCGGACAGAAACTTCGGCACCGAACGTCCGCGGCGCGGCACGGATGAGATAGTCGCTGCCATAGCTGCCCTCGACGTTGATCCCGTTCGGATAGTAAAGCTTATCGGTCAAGTTCTTGACCCACAGCGCGACACTGTAGCTTTTTGTCGCAAACGACAGCCGGCTGTTGACCAGCCAATAGTCGCCGCCGCCGACGTGCAGTGGACCTCTGGCGGCATCGCGGTCGGTGAACTGCTGACCCGTGTAGTTCGTCCCGACAAACGAGTAGTTGCCGAAGAAGTCGTAATAGTAACGCCCGGTGTAGCTGGTATCAGCGTGCAGTGTCAGGCTGCCGTCGCTAAAGTCGGCAGCTCGCCAGTCGACCCCGAGGTTGGCCGATACTTTCGCGGCATAGGGGAACGGGTTGCCACCGACATCGACGATACCCCGGGCGGTGGCGACGCAATTACCCTGCTGCGGCGGAACCGCCGGAATCGGTGCCGAGCCGCAATTGCCTTTGTCAAACTTGCTGTCGAGGATGCCAAGTCCGGCGTTGAACCTGATCCGGTCGGTGACCGCCAGATTGAACTCGGCGTCGAGCCCGTCCAGCTTGCCGTTGAGGTTGGTCAGGAACGTCACCGCGCTCGGATCGAGCAACTGGCTCTGCTGGTTCTTGTAGATATAATGGTAAATCGAGATGTTGAACTGCGCGCGGTTGTCGAGGAAGCGACTCTTCAGGCCAACCTCGAAGGCGTCGACCGTCTCGGGTTTGACAAAATAGACCTGCGCCGCTTTCTGGAACGCGAGCCCGTTATAGGTGCCGCCGCGGTAGCCACGGCTATAGCTCGCATACGCCAGCACATGGTCAATCGGCTTCCAGTCGACGATGGCGCGACCGGTCAGCGCCGATGACTTGTCGCTGCGGTTGAGCGGATGCGCCGTGCCCGGCGACACGCCGATCTCATAGTTCGTGAAAACTCCGCCCGGCGCATAGTCCGAAATCGTATAAAGCCGCGGGTTGCCGGCATCATCGTAAAAGGTAGTCAGCGCATTGTTATAGCCGAACGTATCCCATGTGTAGCGCAGGCCGGCGGTGAGCTTCAGCGTGCTGGTAATCTCATAGCTGCCCTCGCCGTAGGTGGCGAACGACTTGCGGACCTGGGTGTAGTCCTGCGTCGCCTTGAGCGCGGTGACGAACGGTACCACCGATGGGCCGGGCTTGATGGCCCCGATGCCGATCGGGTTGAAGTAGGTCTTCGGGTTACCGAGGGCCGCGTTGACGTCGCTGAGGAAGCCGTAAAAATCGGGGGCGTTGTTGGTGACGATCTTGTCCCAGCCGTAATAGGCCCCGACAATCGCCTTGAGTGGCCCACTACCGTAATCGACCCGCAGATCCTGGTTGAAGCTGCGCGACTTCGATTCATAACCGATCGCACAGACATTGTACGGCGTGCCGTCGCAATCGATCTGCGGCAGCAGCTCGTAGTGCGTTTTATCATAGCCGGTGATCGACGTGAGATTGAGCTTATCCGACAGCGCGATCTTGGCGGTGAAGGCGGTGCCAGCGGTCTTGATCCGCGCATAGCCGATCGAATTGGCGTCGATCTGACGGCTATTGAGGCCGAGCCCCGACGGGCTGTACGGCGGCGGCAGCAACGAGGCCAGATTTGGCACGCCGTAAGCCGCTGCTGCCGCTGGCGTATAGAAAAAGCCAAACGCCGAGTCGGCCAGCGAGATAGTGTCGCTGGTCAGCGATGGGCCGTGGCTCTGCGTCGAGTCCTGGCCGCCAATCGCCTGGCTGACATAGGCCTTGAAGGACAGGTCGATATCGGGCGTCGGCTTATAGCGTACGGTGCCGCGCAGTCCGAATGTCTCCGCGCCGCCGGGCGAGATGCCGGTCGCCCGGTCGCCATACGCTACCGAGTCCGGGATGTTCGGCGACGCCTTGACCAGCGTGCCCGCTGGCAGGACATTTCTTACATAAGGGTCGGCGTTGACGTAATTACCCGCGATCCGGATCCCGAGCTTGTCGGCAATCGGCGTGACCTCGATCGCTCCCTCGGCGCTGACGCGGTTGTACGAGCCGTAGCCGATCGTCGCATAGCCGGTGGTATCACCGAGTTTGGGCTTTTCGGTGATAAAGTTGATCGCCCCGCCAGTGGTGTTACGCCCGAATAGCGTGCCCTGCGGGCCGCGCACGATCTCGACCTGGCGAAGATCGTAAAGCTGCTGGCCCTGGCTGGCGCGGAATGACTGATAAACCTCGTCGACGTAAACCCCGACGGGTGACGCAGCGTTCGAGTTGTACTCGGTACCGACGCCAATACCTCGGATGGTGAAGTTCGGCTGCGTTTCGCCGTAGGCCGAACTGACCTGCAAGTTAGGGATCGAATTGTTGAGGTCGGCGGTCGAGAACACACCCTGCTTGGTCAGCTGATCGCTGGTGATCGCGGTAATCGACACCGGCACGTTCTGCAGATTTTCGCTCCGCTTGGTAGCGGTGACGATGATGTCGCCAAGGCCCTCGGCGGGGACATCGGGCTTCGCGGTGGTTTGTGCCGACACCGCGAACGGCAGCAGGCTGGTCGAGATCAACAATGCCTTAAACACCAAAGGTCGAACCACTCGATCTCTCCCCTGCAACGTGCGGCGACCTCGCCGCTCCCGGGTCTTTGCCCTTGTCAACAGGGGTGTAAATCGACCTTTCAACGGGTGTCAACAGTATTGTTTACGGCTGCTGTCGCGCCACCATTCCAAGTCAACAATATTGTTGACAATGCACCTTGGCGGCGTAATTCACGCCGAGCATGGTCTGGTTTCTGACGAATGAGACGGCAAGCGCGATGACTCACCTGCAACAAGATGCTGCCCCGGAAAGCGATTGGCTGGCCGATGCCATCGCGGTGGCGAATGTCCCGACGCTGGCCTGCACGCTGGTGCAACTGACCGGCGACCGTCGCTGGATCGAACCGCCGTTTACCCCAACCCGCATCCGCGGCATGGAAGACAACGACAGCGGCGGGCTGCCCGACGTGCTGCAGAACGAGATCCGCGCGGCGGCGCTGACGGCGTTCAGCGCGTGGTTTGCGGGTGAGCCGCCCAAGCTTGCCGATCCGTCGGACGATATGCTGATCGAGATGATGAGCGTCACGATCGGCGAGCCGGTGCCGCCGGCGTACGCGGCAATGGTGCGGCAGGACCTCGCGCTCGGTGATCCGGTCGAGCCCGAGCCTGTCACGCTGCCGCCGGGCTATACCGCGCTGATAATCGGCGCGGGCATCTCGGGAATTAGCGCGGCGATCCAGCTGGCCAAGGCCGGTATCCCGTACGTCATTGTCGAACGGCGGCAGCAGCTCGGCGGAGTATGGTTCGACAATCGCTACCCCGGGGCGGCGTGCGACGTGCCGAGCCACCTGTATTCGTTCTCATTCGCGCCATATCGCTGGTCGCGCTTCTTCGCAGGCAGCCAGGAAATCCACCGCTACCTCGAGTTCGTTGCGGACAAGTTCGACATCCGCCGCCACATCCGCTTCGGTGTCGAGGTCGACGAGGCGCGCTACGATGAGGCAGCGAACGTCTGGCACGTCGATATCAAGGCTGCCGGCGGCGCGCCCGAGACGCTGCGTGCCAACGTCGTGATCAGCGGCGTCGGGGCGTTCAACAAGCCGCGGCTGCCGGACGTGCCGGGCATGGCGAGCTTCGCCGGCCCAAGCGTCCACACCGCGCGCTATCCAGCCGGAGGCCTCGACCTCGACGGCAAGCGGGTTGTGCTGGTCGGTAACGGCGCGAGCGCGATGCAGGTCGCCCCCGCGATCATCGACCGCGTCGCGGCGCTGACGATTGTCCAGCGTACCCCGCAATGGGTCGCCCCATTCCCGAAATTCGGGCAGAATATCCCCGCGCCGCTGCAACGGCTGATCGACGGGATGCCGCTATATCGCCGCTGGTACCGGCTGCGGCTCGGCTGGGCGTTCAACGACAAGCTGCACGACTCGCTGCAGCAGGACCCCGCATGGGACAGTGGCGGCAAGTCGATCAACAAGATCAACGACGCGCATCGCCGCCACCTGACGGCCTACATCAAGGCTGAACTCGGCGAGGCGCAGCATCTGCTGCCGAGCGTGCTGCCGAACTATCCGCCATTCGGCAAACGCATGCTGCTCGACAATGGCTGGTACCGCGCGCTGGCCAGTTCCAAGACGACGCCGGTCACCGGCGCGGTCATCGAAGTGCGCCCGCACAGCGTCATCACCAGTGATGGCGCGGAGCATTCGGCCGACGTGATCATCTGGGCGACCGGGTTCGACGTCGTCAACCTGCTCGCGCCGATGCGGGTCAAGGGCGTCGGCGGGCGCGACCTGCACACCGACTGGAACGGCGACGATGCGCGCGCCTATCTGGGCACCGTCATCCCCGGCTATCCGAACTTCTTCTGCCTGTACGGCCCGAACACGCAGTTCGGGCACGGCGGCAGCCTGATTACGACGCTCGAGCGGCAGATGCATTACATCATGTCGCTGCTGCGCCAGTCACTCGCGCACGGCCTCGACCGCATCGAAGTGCGGCAGGACGTCCACGACGAGTATAACGTCAAGGTCGATGCCGCGCACGCCAAGATGGTGTGGATGTATCCGGGCGTCGAAACCTACTATCGCAACAGCAAAGGCCGGATCAGCGTCAACAATCCGTTCCGTATCCTCGATTTCTGGAAGATGACCGAGGAGGCCGACCTGAACGACTACCAACCGGCGGTGCGGGCCGCGTGAGCGTCGTCGAGGTCGAGGTCCGCGGCGCGACGCTACTGATCGCGCTCAACCGCCCGGCGCAGCGCAATGCTGTCAACGCGGCGGTCGCACAGGCGGTCGCCGCCGCGTTCGACCGGCTCGACGCCGATCCGGCACTGCGTGTCGGCATTCTTACTGGTCGCGGCAGCTCATTCTGTGCGGGCATGGACCTGAAGGCGTTCGTCGACGGCGAGCGGCCCGAGATCGACGGGCGCGGCTTTGGCGGATTGACCGAGGCACCGCCGCAAAAGCCCCTGATCGCCGCGGTCGAAGGCTATGCGCTGGCGGGCGGCTGCGAGATGGCGCTGGCTTGCGACCTGATCGTCGCCGCGAACGATGCATGGTTCGGGCTGCCCGAGGTGACGCGCGGGCTGGTTGCCGGATCGGGCGGCCTCGTGCGGCTGCCGCGGCGTATCCCGGCGGCGATCGCGCTCGAATATGCGCTGACCGGCGCGCGCATGTCAGCCGAGATCGCGCACCGGTGGGGGCTGGTCAACCGCCTCGCCACGTCCGGTGGCGCACTCGATGCGGCGCTGGCGCTGGCGGCCGAGATTACCGCCAATGCGCCGCTGTCGACGCTGATGACCAAGCGCATCGTGTATGAGTCGGCAGGGTGGGCACCGGATGAGACCTGGGACCGGCTGCGGCCGATGACCGAGGCAGTACTCGCCTCCGAAGATGCCCGCGAAGGCGCGGTGGCGTTCACCGAAAAGCGCGCGCCGGTATGGACCGGGCGATGACCGGGTTCGCCCGCATCGCGGTCGTCGGCGGCGGCACGATGGGCGTCGGCATTGCCTATGTCGCCGCGATGGCGGGCAGCGCCGTCACC
>CAXTTR010000048.1:0-12969 GCA_964247215.1 uncultured Sphingomonadaceae bacterium | reverse complement strand
ACCTCACTCTTATCCAAGAACGAGGCCCTGTCAGGTCATCTAGGGGGCCACCTCAGCTACTCGCACCTGGATGGTACTCCGACGACAACTATGGGTGTTCAGCTCCATTCAGAATCAAGAATACTAATCTGGTTAAGGGACATCAATCCGGCTCACTGCTAACCGAGTTTAGGTATATAAATGAGGTTATACCGTTTTATTGGAGCAGAGGATGGTAGATCAACGTAATCATATCGGTGATAGACACCTTGGAGTCCTGAAGAGCGAAGCTGATTCGCTTTGAGGAGTGATGATCGGTATCACGTTGAGCTCTCCTTTCACAATTATATTAATTCTTATCGCACTTCGCTTCTTAGGCGTATTCTTTTAGCGGCACTTCCGAGCTTTCTGAAATTATAGGAATGTCCTAGAACTGAAAAAATCTTCGTTGTTACACACTCAATTAGTGCTACTCTAAAATAGAGATTATGGCCAAGCAGTTATGAGTTCCGTACATGCAGGCACTCTATTTGAAACAACTAGGCGCAACACTTAATCAGCGGTGTGAGCAAGGTGAGTTCTCTGATTTACCGCTACTCAGCGACGAAGTTGGGCATGACGGGATTGTTCTGGTTGTCGGATGAGTCATCGATTGTGATCGAGCTGCACCTGCCCAACAACCAGCCCGGGGCTCGGCAAGTGGACGACCCGCGTGTGACCTCCGGCTATTTTCATGTGCTTAAGAGCGGGTGCCGCTGGGCGCCTGCCCGGCGACTCACGATCCGGCGGCCACGGTTTACAAGCTACTCCACCGGTAGTCTACGCGAGGACTCTGGCTGAGGCCACTTTATCTGCTGGTGGTGTTGGCGCGGCGACGCGGAGTACCGCGATCGACAGCACGTGCGTCAAGGCGCAGCGCTCTGCATTCGGTGGCAGAAGGGAGGCTTAAGCGAAGGTGATCGGCTACTCGCGCGGCGGTTGAAGGACCAAGGTCCACCCCCTCAGCGATGTCATTGGTCGCCCCTACGCGCTCCCGCTGACGCCCGGCAACGTCGCTGATGTGAAAGCCGCGCCAGAGCGGCCCGCTCGCTTGGATCGGTCCAACCGCAAGCCGAAGGTCCGCTACGACCGTGAGTCCTACAATGGCAGGCACCTCATCGAGGCTGCTTTCTGACGCCTCAAAGACTTCCGACGCTTCGCCATGCTCTACGACAAGCTCGACGCAAACTTCCTCTCAGGCATCGCCCTCGCTATCGCACTCGCGTTCCAGCTATGAGGGTGGTTGGAGCCTAGGAAACGGCATATGGACACTCACCAGCATTTAGTATGCACCTCGGCTCAACGCTACGCAGGGTAAGGTAAGTAGTAGAATGCGAGTGTCGAGTGATGGACTCTTTCGCTGAGAATAAAGAACGTCGATAGCGACACGACGGCGATAAGTAGTATTATTGCGCCCACTTATTTGCCACAAGCCGGTGATGCCCGGTCGGACACGAAAATAATATGCGATATATCGACCATAGCGATAGAGTTCGGTTTCAACGATAGGTCGTGGCCCGACAAGACTCATTTCGCCGCGAAGGACGTTGAACAGCTGCGGAAGCTCGTCGAGGCTGCTGCGGCGCAGGAAGTTGCCGATCACGGTCACGCGAGGATCCTTGCGCAATTTGTGATCGCGATCCCATTCGGCGCGCGCAGCCGGATCGCGGGCAAGCAACTCTTTCAGCTGCTCTTCCGCGTTCAGCGACATCGTGCGAAATTTTAGGCAAAAGAATGTGCGCCCACCCTTGCCATACCGCCGGTGGGCGAACAGGACAGGGCCGGGGTCGGTCGCGAAGACCAGAAAAGCGACCAGCATCAGCACAGGAAACAGGAAAACCACGATCGCCGCGGCACCCACCACGTCGATCGCGCGACTGATGCCGTCGCCCGTCCCCTCGCCCGCGCGGAGCGTTCGAGGTTCAACAATCGGCATATCGATCAAGGGCAATTCGGCCATCCTGTTCATGACTTGGCGTCCCTCGCTGCCACGCAGCATACGCCATCTAGGCTCGCTATGACAGGTTGAAGTGCGACGGGACGGCCCGTGTTCAAAACTCGGCCAATTGCTTCAGGTTACCAGCCGATGGACCGTCGCGCGAACTCGATCATCACCGCCCAGCCTCCAAACGCGATGCCGGTCGGCAACGCGACCCGGACCACGCCCGGCCATTTCGGGCCGTTGCGCTCGACCATATCTGACGAGCGCCGCGCCGGCATGGCGAAGGGTGCCGTGACAATCGGATCGATCTGGAAAGCCGAGGCTGCCTGTGCTGCCGAAAGCGGTCTTGTGAAACGACAGCCATAGCGGGGGCCGTTGGAGCCGATCAGTTGCGCCTCGAACTGTCCCACGCCCGCCAAGCCGATCGTGACGGTCGCTCCATCCGCCATCGGCACTGCCGTTTCGATCGACGCACCGGTTTCGGACAGGTCGTGGAGGAGCACGTCGATTGGCAGACCCGACACTCGCAACGTGGTGTCATGGGCGATCAACCGGCGCGGCGCGGCGCGGCGCTCGCCCGGGTCCTTCGTTAAATATACTATTGCGGCCAGCGCCATTGCGTCCTCCCCTGCCTCGTCGGCATAGGCGCGCGCCGTTAAGAAAGGGCGAAAGTCGTTTCGGCGAAACAGGTTAGCGGGTGGTTAACCCTCATCCGGCAATATCCGGACCTTGCAATGGGACAAGGTGCGGACAGCATGGTGAAAGCAGGCGCGCGGCGTACGCCGCTGCGAGGTCGAACAACGGTGCTGGCCTTTTGCAGCCTGCTGGTCGGCGGCGATGCCGGAGCCGAGACGCTGGCCGATGTGGTCCGGGCGGTGGCGGACGGCAGCCCGCTGGTCGCGCGCGAACGCGCAAGGGTCGCCGCCGCGGATGCGACGGTAAAGGTTGAGCGCGCCGCGGCGCGCCCCCGCCTGTCGGGCGATGCCAGCGCTCTCCAGGGCACTCGGGGAGCGAACGCCCAGGCCGGGTTCGACCGCACGCTGGACAGCGGACTAAACCTGCAATTCCCGATCTATAGCGGCGGCAAGACGTCCGCCTCGATCCGCGGCGCGCAGGCACGGGCGGGCGCGGCGACAGCCGAGCTGGACGGTGCCCGGGCGGATGCCGTCGCGGGTGCGGTGACGGCCTATCTCGATGTGCTCAGAGATCGGGAGGCGGTCGCGCTGACGCAAGGCAATGTCGGTCTGCTCGAGCGGACGCTCGAAGCGGCGCAACGGCGGTTCGCGGCGGGCGACGGCACCCGCACCGATGTGAGCCAGTCGCTCGCCCGGCTGAGCCTCGGCCAAGGCCGATTCGAAGCGGCGCGCAGCCGTCTGGCGCAATCGGAAGACCGCTACACTCAGCTCGTCGGCACCGCGCCGGGTGAGTTGGCACCAGCGCCGCCCTTGCCCGCGCCCCCCGACCCCGATCGGGTCGCGCGAGTCGCCGCCGCGCGCAGTCCGGCGGTGGCGAGCGCGGATGCGAGTCTGGCGGCCGCTCGCGCGGACATCGCCGCAGCGCGCGCCGATGGACGACCTTCGCTGTCGGCGGCCGGGTCGGGCCAATATCACGACTACCGCCAAAGCTATGCGGGCTATCCCGACCAGCGCGGCGGCGGCGCGCAAGCGACGGTGTCGGTGTCGGTACCCATCTACTCGGGCGGACTGTTGCGCGCGGAGGTGGCGCGCGCGCGCGCGGGCGAGGCGGAGGCGAGCGGCACGCGCGAGATCGCCGAGCGGCGCGCGGTCGCCGATGCGCGGACGGCGGCGATCGACTATCGAGCGCAAGCGGCGATGATCGTGCTGGATGAGCAGCGCGTGGCGGCGTCTCGCGAGGCGCTCGCCGGAACGCAGACCGCGCTCCGCGGCGGCGATCGCACGGTGCTCGACGTGCTCAATGCCAGCCTGGAGTTGATCGACGCGCAGTCCGCGCTGCTCGATTCGCGGCACGATGCCTACGCCGCGAGCATCGGTGTGCTCCGGGCATTGAGCCGGCTCGACTGTCTCGCGGTGCCCGGCGCGGACGAGTGCGCGACGGCAATGGCGGGCGGGTAGTAGCCTTGCCATCGGTAGTCGGACAAGCTCCCGACTTGACGCATGGCCCGGTCCCGCTTCAAGGCGAGAACCGGCGGCAAGGCGGCTTCACGACATCATGCTCCTAAACGTACAGCTGCTTAGGGCGGTGGCGGCCTATCTGGTCGTGACTGTTCATCTCGGGACGTTGCTGTTTGCGGCCGGCGTCTCGCAGGAGCCGACGATGGTCGGAAATTGCGGCGTCGACTTGTTTTTTGTCATCTCCGGTTATCTGATGGTACTCACGACATCGGAGAAGCCAACGTCGGCTAAGCGTTTCATACTTAGCAGAATAATTCGCATTGTTCCAATGTACTGGATCTGCACGTTACTTGTGTTTTTGCTTGCGATGTTTACCCCTGATGCGCTGCGATCAACAAGCGCTTCGGCTATAAACCTCGTAAGGTCCTTAATGTTTATACCCTTTGACAAAGGGCAAGGCCGTATCCAGCCGGTTCTGTTTCTTGGTTGGACGCTTAATTATGAGATGTTTTTCTACCTTGTGTTCGCCCTGTCGTTGCTGCTGCCCCGGCACCGAAGCGTCGTCGCGGCCCTCCTCGTGATCTGGGCGATGCCGTTGCTCGGGATGCTGTTCGCGCACGTCTCGGTCGTCGCCCGGTTCTATGGCGACCTGATCGTGCTGGAGTTCGCGATCGGCATGGCCCTGGCGCTCGCGGTGAGGCGATGGGGGCCGTTGTCACCCATGGCGGCGTGGTTGGTCGTCCTGGCGGGCACGGCAGTATTGCTCGGCCGGTACCTTTTCGTCCCACTTGGAGAGCGCGCCTTGTGGAGCGGCGTTCCGGCGGTCGCGATCCTGTGCGGGGCGATCTCGCTGGAAGTGCACGGCCATGCCTGCCGCAGCCGCTTCGTGCAGTTGCTGGGCGCTTCCAGCTACACGCTGTATCTCGTGCACCCATTCGTCATTCAGGCATTCGTCAAGGCGGTTCCGGTAGCGATGGTCGCGGGCTCGCCCGTGTTGCTGACCGGCACGATCCTGCTGGTGCTCGGGCTGGTGGGAGCGGTCGCGGTCGCGCTTCACTGGATGGTTGAACGACCGCTCACCCGATGGCTGCGCGCCTTGGTTGGGCAGGGCGCGTCCACTATTGAGCGCGAGGAAACACGGCTGACCACGCGCGGCCTCGACCTGTCATGACAGGATCAGGTTCAAACTTGCCCGGGCCGAGCTCGACCTAAAAGAAGCGCTCGCCGATCCGGATCGTGTCGCCCGGCCGCACGGTTCTCAACGGCTCCTTTTTCAGGTCGACCCGCTGCTCGCTCCCCTGTTGTGGTCCGCGCAGATATATCAGGCTACGTTTGGCGCGATAGGTATAGCCGCCCGCCGTCGCGATCGCCTGCTGGACGGTCAGCCCATCGACATAGGGATACTGGCCGGGGCGGGCGACCTCGCCCAGCACATAGAAGGGCCGAAACGTCAGCACCTCCGCCGTCACCCGCGGGTCGTTCAGATACCCGCTCGCGAGCCTGGTGCGGACCAGCGATTGCAGGTCGGCGACGCTGATGCCGCTGACCCGCACGTTCCCGATCAACGGAAAGGAGAGCTCGCCGGTGGAGGTGATGACGTACTCACCCGACAACCTGTCTTCGCCATAGACGGTGATTCGAACCCGGTCGCCCGGGCCGAGCACATAGGTCGAGGGCGCGACGCTGGCTCCGGCCGGAGCACCGGCCTGCCCTGGCCCGCCCGCGCCAGGCGGGGGCGCCATCGGCATGATCGGCCCGGCAGGTGCCCCGGACGTCTGCGCCGGGAGCGGTCCCGTCGCGAAGAGCAACACCAACGAAGCACACCGTAACCCGCGACGCATCCACGGCCCTCCCAACGTCCAGTTGTTCGAGCGCATATCGACGTCGAGCGCGCGCGACAAGCGCCGACGCGAGTGGGGTTCGCCAGGATCGGTTCGACCGGTGGCACTGCGGAGCCGAACCTGTCATACTCACCATGTAATTTCGGCGTGGCTCAAAGATGGATCCGGACAAGCGATGAACGAGCTTTCGCGTGCTTCCTTCGCCGGATCGCTACCGGCCCGGCACTTCGACTACCTCGCCATGCGCGTGCCCGGCGCTTGGGTGTCGTTCGGATTGACCCTCGCGATCGCGACGGCGGGGATGGTCGCGGAAGACTTGGGCAAGCCGGCGGGTGGGGCGGCTTACCTGGCTCTGGTCGGCGTCACGGCGCTGTTGTTCCCGCATTTCACCCTCGCCGCGAACAGGCGCAACGGGCTGCTCTGGCTGTTCCCGATCTGGGCGGTATTCTCCGCGGGCTGGTCGATCGACCCCGGGCGAACGTGGCACTCGTCGCTGATCCTGGTCGGATCGCTCGTCGGCGTTTGCGCGGTGGGGTCGATGCCGCATCGTCGCGCGGTCATGACGGCGCTGTTCGTCACGCTGTTAGGGTTTATTCTATACTCTTTGGCTTTCGGCCATCTGATCGCGATGGGAGCCAGCGACACCGCGTTCAGCGGGATCGGTTCCGGCAAGAACCAATTCGGGCACACCGCCGCCATGGAGGTGATCCTGTCCTGCGTGATGTTGGCGTGGTCGGGCGGCCGGTTCGGACGGCTCATGATCGCCGTCGGGCTGCTCGGGCTTTTGGCGGGGTTCACGGCCCTGCTGGCGTCACGCGCCACCGGCGCCTTGATTTCGACCTCGCTGGCGTTGTCAACGTTCGCGGCGGTCCTTGCATATTGTCGGCTGGCGACGCCGTTCCGTGTCGCGATCATCGTGGCGCTCCTCGGGGTGGCGGTGGTCTACCTCACCTTCGGAAAGGAAATAGAACAGGAGTTGTTCACCTACGTCCTGCAGCGCTTCGGAAAGGATACGACACTGACCGGCCGCACGGAGCTCTGGGACATCGCGGATCGCCTGATCGCCGAGCAGCCGTTGCTGGGGCGCGGCTACGGCGCGTTCTGGTATTACACGAATCCCGACGCGATGACGGTCTGGCGCATGATGGGCATTCAGCCCATGACGGGGTTCACCTTCCACAACACTTACCGCGATATCCTGATCGAAGATGGATGGATTGGACTCGCGTTCGTCATCTTGGGCATAGTTTATCACTTCATTCGTAACGTCTTGGCGGCGTTGTGGTCAGGGGACGTGCTGTCCGCAATCGGGATCGCCATCAGCGTTTATTTTCTGATACGAACCCCGGTTGAGACGATCAACTATGGACAGATGACGCTCACCGGAACTGTCTTCATCGGGTTGATCTGCTTCACCATGAAGGGCAAGCCTGTGCCGAGGCGTCGTGCCGAAGCCAAATTGCCCCGATGGCGCACGGGCGAACCGTCGGTTTCGACCCATGACCGCCTGCGGCTCAGGACGGAGTAAGCGCCTGGCGACGGTTGAGCAGAAGGCGCAATTCATCGCCGTCGGGGGATCGGGTCGGCACCCGAGGCGACGGGCGGAGCCGTCGCATCCGTCCCAAGAGCGGCATGCGTAATAGCGGCAGTGCCCCGGGCGCGCGTATCGCGATGAAAAGAGCGGTGCCGAACCGGCGTTCCTTCATCGCCGAAACGAGATGATCAAACGCGCGCGCGCGTCGAAGCGCCGTCGAGCGGATTCGGCAAGCGCGGGAAAGGTCCGGGCGTTCAGCCGTGATCCGGCGGTGGAGAGCCGCGTCCGCCGCGATCATCGCGTCGAGCGCGCCCGTGCCTAGGCGATGCGAGATGGAGGTCCCATGCTTGCGGTAGAAATAGCCGGGACGGGCGACGACCCGGTAGCACAGGCCGCCCAGTAGCGACCGGATCACGAGGTCGTCGTCTTCACCGATCCGTAGCCGCTCGTCATAGCGGATGCCGAGCGCGTCAAGCGACACACGTTTGATCATCGGTTTCAGGAAACCTGGATTCGGGTCGGCACCGTACATGACGGACCGCCGGAGATACTCGCCCAAGCTGAGATCGAACGCTCCCACGCGGCGGTCGCGCGCGTTCAGGAACGGTTTTGCCCCGTCCGCCGCGCCGTCATCGAACACGAGCAGATCGTCGGCGATCATGTCCGCGCCCGTCGCCTCCGCCGCCGCGATCAGCGTCTCGAAGCGGTCGGGGGCGAGCAGGTCGTCGCTGTCGACCACCGCGAGCCAGCGCCCGCGCGCTTCGGCGATCGCGCGGTTGCGCGCCGCGGCCGGGCCGCCGTTCGCCGCCATGCGGACCAGCCGGACGCGCGCATCCTCCCGCGCGAGCGCCTCCACGAGTCCGGCGCTGTCGTCAGGGGAGACGTCGTCGACGACGATCACCTCCAAATCGGCCACCGTCTGCGCGAGCACCGACCGGATCGCGCGCTCAATGAACGCCTGCGCGCCATAGCTCGCGATGAGCACCGACACTGCGGGGGTGGACGAGGCTGGCGTCATGCGAGCCGGTTTGGCATGCAGCAAGCCGCTTGATAAGCTGGTGCGGTCACGAATCGCGGTCGGCAGGGTGCATTTTCCGGGAAAAAGGGATGAGTCGTGGCAAGCGACGATGGTGTTTGCGTGATCATCGCCGCCAAGGACGCGGCGACCACCATTGGCCGGGCGGTGCGATCCGCGCTGAACGAGCGCGAGGTCAGCCAGGTGATCGTGGTCGACGACGGCTCCGGGGATTGCACGGCCGACGCCGCCCGTGCGGTGGACGACGGGTCGGGACGATTGCTGGTCGAGCGCCTGCCCGTCAACCGCGGGCCCTCGGCGGCACGCAACCACGCGCTTGCAGCGACCCGCGCGCCGCTCGTGGCCGTGCTCGACTCGGACGACTTGCTACTGCCCGGGCGTTTCACGCGGCTGTTGGCCATCCCGAACTGGGACATCGTCGCGGACAATATCGTGTTCGTCCCGGAGGCGGGCTTCACCGATCCCGACTCGGTCGCAATCCCGCCGGTTGTGGAGCGGGTCAGTGAGCTTGATCTGCGCCGGCTGATCGACAGCTCGACGGGTCGCCGTCCACGCGGCCGCACACAACTGGGCTTTCTCAAGCCGGTAATCCGCACGGCGATGCTTAACGCAACCGGGCTGCGGTACGACGAGCGGCTCCGCCTCGGCGAAGACTCCGTCCTTTACATGAGCCTGCTCGCGGCGGGCGCGCGGTTTCGCCTCACCACGGGCGTGGGATATCTCGCCGTCGAGCGCGGGACATCGCTGAGCGCCCGGCACGGGCGTGAGGACCTTCGGGCGCTTTGGACCGCCGAGCGGGAGCTGCTGGCGCGACTCGACCGGCCGGGGCCGGTGCGACGATCGCTCTCGCGGCGGGTGGCGGAAACGCGGCGCAAGTGGTTGCTGCGCGACTTCCTTCACGCCAAGCGCGCGCATGGTTGGACCGGGGCGCTGGCGAATGTGGGTCCGCATCCTCTGGATTTATGCGCCATCGCCGAGAGCGTGGCGCGCGACAAGTTACGGGCTGCGCAGGCAAGGGCGCGTCCGCTGTCGGACCAGCCGCCACCGCCTCGCTTGCTGCTGTCCTGAGCGTCCTAGCCGGACGGCAGCGACACGGATACGGGCATTTCGACACAGGCGAACCGTCACGAGCCTATCCGCCTCACAATGCGGAGCGGCACCATGGCGGGAAGCGAACCTCGGGATCGACCTTGCAGCTGTGCGCACCGCGAACGTCGACCGCCTCCGACGCGACGAAGTAATATAATAATCCTAAATCCCGCCTGCAAGTAATGCGGAAAATCCGTTTCGAGATTGACTTAGGTTTAAGTATCGCTACTCAGCCTTGATAAGAGACTCGTGGTAAGACTGATTTGTAAGGGGTATAAGCTATGACGACTTACTCACGCTTCCTATGCGCCGGGGCGTTGGTCGCGGCCGCGGCGATCTCCGCGCCCGCCTCGGCAGTCCCGATCGCTACCGGCACGGTCAGCATCGCCGACCTGTATATTCCCACGGTCGATCTGACCACCAATCCGGCGACGTACACCGCCAATTTCGGGAGCACGTTTCAGGTGCTCGGCACCGGGGCGTTCACCGGCGTGACCGGGCGGACCGGCACCGAGAACGGCACCTTGTCGTTCTCGAACATGGTCGGCACGACCATCAACCAGACCGTTAGCAATTTCTTCCAGTTCGCGGATGGCGCGAGTACCTTCAATTTCACGCCCACCAGCGTGACCACCCAGACCTTCAATGTGATTGATGGCGTTTCGTCGAGCATCTCGCTGTTTCTGCTCGGCAACACGACGAGCACCGCGCCCGGTGTCGATCCGACGGCGACGTCGCTGACGATCAGTTTCAACCGGACCGGAACGTCGGCCTTCTCATCGTCGCAAACCTTGTCGGTCCCACCCGCGATCACGTCGTCCGTTCCCGAGCCGGCGACCTGGGGGATGATGATCGGTGGTTTGGGGATGATCGGCGGAACGCTGCGTCGCCGCAAGCGGGCCGCCGTGCGGTTTGGTGGTTACCGCATCGCCTGACGCCGTCGTGCCGATGGCAACTTGACGGATGGGGATCATGGTCGGGCGTTTCGCGAGGTATGGGAACTCGTCGCGAAACGCCCCATCGCGCGTTTGGCTGACCGGCCCTCGGTCCGATCCTGTCCGTTAAATCGTGCAGTCGCACGTGGCGACTCTCAGATCGTGGATAGGACCAGGTCTGCCGGGTCATCGGCGGAAACGCTTCACTGATACCCACTCCGTGTGATGCTGTTTCGCGGCGTCCGGGCAGGGCGGCGAGGTGCGCGAGGCTTCAGATCAGCTTCGGTGGCTGTTCGTCGTGCTTCCTTCGGGTTGCCTGCTTGTCACCGCCGCTGTTCTGGCGGTCGTGCCCTCGCTCTGGACGGCAACGGTCGGCCGGTCCGATCGCGCGCGCAACCATATGCTCGACGGGTTGCGCGGGCTCCTCACCTTGTGGGTCTTCTCCCACCATTTCGATGTCGGGCCGGAGATGGTGCAGCGGAATGGTGTCTGGCATCTGCCCGACAGCATACTCGAACGGTTAATGGACTCGGGCCTGTTCGTGGCCCGGTTCTTTGCATTGACCGCCCTGTTGATCGGCGGTCGGCTGCTCGCCACGAAAGGCGAGCTCAGGCCCGGCTGGTTCGTTCGGCAGCGCCTTTTTCGGCTCGTACCCGGCTATGCCGTCTCGGTGCTGCTGATCTTCATTGCGGCTTTCACGATGACTCGTTTCCGCTTGCTGGTGACGCCGTGAAAACTGCTCAAGGAAGCGGGACGCTGGGCGCTCGTCGATTTCGTTCCCAGGTATGAATTTAACGCGGTCGACGTCTCGAAAGCGCACGGGATGTCATGGACGTTCAGGACCGAGCTCATCTTCCACGCGCGGCTCCCCTTGCTTGCCTATGCGCAGCGGCGAGTGCGGACACCCACGATATTGTTCATCGCACTAGGGCTGGTGGCGCTCTGGTATTGGCCGTTCTGGTTCTTTCCCGCCGGCCTGGTCGCCGCAGCCGCGTTGGGCTGGCGAAGCGGGGCCGCGCCACGCCTGTGGCAGGTCGGCAGCCTCGTTGCGCTCGCGGTCCTGATCGCGACCGCTTACCGGACCAGCAACCCGCTGCAGGCGGTGCTGGTCGTGCCGATGCTGGTGGCCCTTGTGCTGGAAACCCCGCTGTTCCGGCTGCTGCGGTGGCGCCCGCTGCGTTTCGTCGGCGAGATCAGCTACAGTATCTACATCCTCCATTACCCGCTTATCTGGATCATCTTCACCGTCGTCCTGAACCCGAGATGGACGGAAGATCTGCCCTTTGTCGAGCGGATGCTGGTCGGCGTCGGCTGCGGTGCCGTGGTGATCGCGGTCGCGACGGTGTGCTACGTCTATGTCGAGCGACCGTTCGTGCGACTCGGCCGCAGGGAGTGGACGATCGAGTCCCTGTTGTCGATGCGGCGTCGCAGGCTGATCGGGACGGATCCTACGCTCGAGGCCTGACCGGCGAGGGCTCGCTCACACGCGCGGGACTGCGTGGAGCTCCACAAAGAACAATACCGAGCACGACCATTGTGATGAGCAATGGCGAGGCAGGAGACGCATATAGCAGGTTCAGCGACGGGATCGACGTCACTTCCAGATAGGACAGCAAAGCTATTCGCGCCGCCACTCCCACTGCGCAGGAAATCGCCAGGAGCTGCAACGGGTCGATCCGAGATGTCCGGAACGATCTTGCGACCGACGCGCAAAGGCCGAACAACGCCACCGGCGTACCGGCCGTGAGCAGGACCCGGTACAGCCGCGCCATGAGGTCGGCGAACCGCCAAAGCAGCCTGTCTCGTTTCGGCGAGAGTCCGGGACGACGATCCTCGGCTTCGGTCGACTGGACCGTACCCGCCATGTCCGCCATCGATGCTATCTGCTCCGGTGTCCCGATCGACGGTGGAGCCCCGGTCTCGCCTACACCGCTTCCCCAAAGGATCCTGCAGATTGTCGGCGTGACCCGAATGGCGTCTGCCAGATATTGATACCGAAACGGAGGTGCAAGCGTGGCCCGCTCCGGCAGGCATGACAACGCTCCCCGCTCGCAAGCCGCGTCCACCTGATCGGCGAGACGATTGTAATAATCCGCCGCCGCCGATGCGGAGGAGTAATGTCCAGCGCTGGCGACGGCGTCTCGCAGCGCCCACTGGAACCAGCCGGACAATATCTCGGGGCAGTCGGTCGCCTCCGTCTGATCGCAGCCGACCTTGCGCCAGCGTTCACCGACGGGACCGTCGAAAACGGGGCTCAACTCCCGGGCGGCGGTGCTGACGGCATAGACCCGCTCGCGCACATCCTTCGGAAAGACCACATAGCGGCGCCATTGGGCCGGCTTGACCCTGGAAAGAGCGCCATATGCTCGCCGAAACGGGGTCGATTTGACCTCGACTGTTTCGTAATAGCCGTACCGGGTCCTGTTCACGACCGCGACCATCGAGACCAGAACCACCATGGCCAGCAACGCGGTCCCGTAA
>CAXTTR010000047.1:3940-13022 GCA_964247215.1 uncultured Sphingomonadaceae bacterium | reverse complement strand
GGTCGGCGGCGCGCTGATCGCGATCGCGCTGACCCTGTGTGCGGTGTTCGTGCCAACGGCGTTCATCAGCGGCATCTCGGGGCAGTTCTACAAGCAGTTCGCGTTGACCATCGCGTCGGCGACATTGATCTCGTGCCTCGTCTCGCTGACGCTGTCGCCGGCGCTCGCGGCGGTGCTGTTCAAGCCGCACATGGACGATGCGAAGCAGCCGTACGGCTTGTTCGCACCGTTGCAGCGCGCCGCAAACGGCTTCAATCACGGCTTCGAATGGCTATCGGACCGCTACGGGCGGATCACTGCGCGGACGATTCGTACGATCGGCCTTGTGCTGATCGCGTATGTCGTGCTGCTCGGCATCGCCGGTTGGCGGTTCAGCGCGACGCCGGGCGGCTTCATTCCGGCGCAGGATCAGGGCTATCTGATCGGCGTCATCCAGATGCCGCCGGGAGCTTCGCTCGAGCGCACCGACGCGGTAATGCGCAAAGCGGTGCAGACGGCGCTCAAGACCAAGGGCGTCAGCGGCGTCGTCAACATCGCCGGGCTCGACGGCGCAAGCTTCTCGAACGCGCCGAATGCGGCGACAATGTTCGTTACGCTCGACGACTTCCCGATCCGGCAGAAGCATCACCAGACCGGGGCGTCGATCCTCGCCGACCTGCGCAAGCAGCTCGGCGGCATCGATACTGCCAATGTGCTGGTCATCGCACCGCCGCCGGTGCGCGGTATCGGTACCGGCGGCGGTTTTAAGATGATGGTACAGGACCGCGGCAACAAAGGCCCGCAGGCGCTCGAAGCCGCCACCATCGTCACGATGATGGCGGCCAACCAAACTCCGGGCCTGACCTCGGTATTCACGCTGTTCAACACCGGCACGCCGCGGATCTATGCCGATATCGACCGCGAGAAGGCGCAGCAGCTCGGGGTCAGCCCGGATGCAGTATTCTCGACGCTGCAGACCTACCTCGGGTCGAGCTACGTCAACGACTTCAACCTGTTCGGGCGGACGTTCCGCGTCACCGCTCAGGCCGATGCGCCATTTCGCAGCTCGCCGGTCGACATCGTCAACCTGAAAACCCGTTCGGCGAGCGGCGCGATGGTGCCGCTAGGGTCGGTGGCGACGCTGAAGGACCAGTCGGGGCCGTACCGCGTCGTCCGGCACAACCTGTATCCGGCGGCGGAGCTGCAGGGCGACCGTATCCCAGGCTTCTCGTCGGGGCAGGCGCTGAATGCGATGGAGGAATTGGCGGCGAAGAAGCTGCCCGATGGCTTCAGCTACGAATGGACCGAGCTCGCGTATCAGGAGAAGACGCAGGGCAATACCGCCGCCGTGGTGTTCGCGCTGGCGGTGGTGTTCGTCTTCCTGCTGCTCGCGGCGCAGTATGAGTCGCTGCTGCTGCCGCTGGCGGTCATCCTGATCGTGCCGATGTGCCTGCTTGCGGCGATCCTCGGCGTCAATCTGCGCGGCTTCGACAACAACATCCTGACGCAGATCGGGCTGGTCGTGCTGGTCGGTTTGGCGGCGAAGAACGCCATATTGATCGTCGAGTTCGCACGGCAGGCCGAGGACGGCGGCATGGACCGCTTCGCCGCCGCCGAGAGCGCCGCGCGGACCCGGCTGCGACCGATCCTGATGACCAGCTTTGCCTTCATCTTGGGCGTGCTACCGCTGGTGATTGCTACTGGTCCCGGAGCCGAAATGCGGCAGGCGCTCGGCACTGCGGTGTTCTTCGGCATGATCGGCGTGACGGTGTTCGGGCTGCTGTTCACCCCGGTGTTCTACGTTATCGCCAGCGGCATCGCCGGCTGGCTCCGCCAACGGCGCGGCGGTAAGACGCGAACGGCGCCGAACGCGCCCGCGCCGTCCGGGCCAGTGCCGCAGGCAGCCGAATGAGGCGACTAGGCTCTATCTCGACCGGAGCCAATCTCGGCTCGTCACGCCCGCGCAGGCGGGGATCCATACACCTCGATCAATTGACTTGTATGGACCCCCGCCTGCGCCGGGGTTACAGCTCAGCTTGGTCGAGATTAATGCTAGTGCCGATTGCGGCAACCCTGGCGCTCAGCGGCTGCGTCGTCGGGCCGAATTACCGCCCTGCCCTAACGCCGCCGGTCGCGGCGGGACAGTTCACCGCCGGGGCCGCGCCGAGCTTCAGCACATTGCCGCCGCCGCCGCGCTGGTGGCACCTGTACGACGACCCCGCGATCGACAGCTACGTCGAACAGGCGCTGACCGCCAATACCGATCTGCGCGTTGCCAGCGCCAATCTCGCCCGCGCCCGCGCCTCGCTCTCCGAAGCACGCGCCGGGCGACTGCCGAGTACGACCATCACCGCGGCGGGCGGCTACTCGCGGTCGACCATCAGCGGCGGTGGGGGGACGGGCACTGTCGCCGGCGCTGGCGGTAGCGGCACGGGCACCACCGGTACCGGCACAACCACGACCACCTCGACCACAGCTACGAGCAACCACTTCGACAGCCAATATTTTAGTGCCGGGCTCGATGTCAGCTACGAGCTCGACCTGTTCGGGCGCGTCCGGCGCACCATCGCCGCCGCGCGTGCCGATGCCGCCGCAACTGAAGCGGCGCGCGACTTCGTCCGTGTCACCGTTGCCGCCGAGACGACGCGCGCTTATGCTGACGCGTGTGCCGCGGGCGAGCAGCTCGGCGTCGCGCAGCAGTCGCTGCAGCTACAGAGCCAGACGTTTGGTTTAACCGAGCGGTTGTACGCCGCCGGGCGCGGCACACCGCTCGACGTGGCTCGTGCCCGGGCGCTGCTCGAGGAGACGCGCGCGACGCTGCCGACTTACGCCGCGAACCGGCGCGTCGCGCTGTTCCGGCTCGCGGTGCTGACTGGGCAAGCTCCCGAGGTGCCGTTGGCCGCGGCTGCGGCGTGTGTGCGCCCGCCGCGGCTGACGACGGCGCTGCCGGTCGGTGACGGCACCGCGCTGCTTCAGCGCCGCCCCGACATCCGCGAGGCCGACCGCAACCTCGCCGCCGCGACCGCGCGCATCGGCGTGGCGACCGCCGCGCTATATCCGCAGGTCACGCTTGGCGGCGCGATCGGCACGTCGGGGCTGACCCCGGGCGCGCTGTTCAACAGCAACGGACTGACATTCAACCTCGGGCCACTGATCAGCTGGACGTTCCCCAACGTCGCCGTCGCTCGCGCTCGTATCAATGAGGCGCGCGCCAGCAACGAGGGCGCGCTGGCAAGCTTCGATGGTACCGTGCTTACCGCTTTGCAGGATACGGAGACCGCGCTGGCGAGCCTGTCCGGCGAGAGTGAGCGCTATGCGTCGCTGACCCGCTCGCGCGATCTCAACGCCGAAGCCGCGCGCATCGTCCGGCTGCGTTACGGGGCGGGCCGCGAGAACTTCCTTGCGGTGCTCGATGCCGAGCGCACGCTGGCGAACACGCAGGCGCTGCTGGCGATCTCCGAAGCGACGCTGTCGAGCGACCAGATCAGCCTGTTTAAGGCGCTCGGCGGCGGCTGGGAGGATGCGCCGGCGGTGGTTCGCATCACGCGGCCTGGAGCTCAGGCCGCGAGTGGCAGCTCGTCGATTTCGGCGAGCGCGGTCAGGAACTGATCGAGACAGCGGTCCCAGCTGAACGACTGGGCATAGCGCGCGCAGTCGGCACGATTGATAGTCAACGCGCTGCGGATTGCAATGCCGAGGTCCTCGTCGAGCGCACCGACGCGGGCGTGCCAGCCGTCGACCATGCCGCAGCCATTCGCACCGACGACATCGAGCGGCCCCGCCACCGGAAAGCCCGCGACTGGCACGCCGCAGGCGAGCGCTTCGATCATCACCAGCCCAAATGTATCCGTGCGACTCGGGAATACGAACACGTCGGCGCCGGCGTAAGCGGCGGTAAGCTCCTGTCCGTGCAGCGCGCCAAGGAAGGCCACGTCCGGGTGGCGGGCCTGCAACGCTGCCAGCTCGGGCCCGCTGCCGACGACGACCTTGGTGCCGGGCACATCGGTGATCAGGAACGCCGCGATATTCTTCTCGACCGCGACCCGCCCGACGTACAGCTGGATCGGTCGCACCAGCCCGGCATAGCTGGACGGCGGCAAGGTTTGCGGGTTGAACTGGCTGAGGTCGACACCGCGCGACCACAGTCGCGTTGAGCGGATGCCGTGTTCGTTGAGCTCGGCCGCGAGCCGGGGCGTCGCGGTCAGCACATGGCGGGCGGGAGCGTGGAAGCGCGCCAGCCAGCGCCACAGCAGCCGCGGCGGCAGCCCGGTGCGCGCCGCGACGTAATCGGGAAAGCGCGTGTGGAACGACGTCGTGAACGGGACACCGTGGCCAATGCACCAGCGCCGTGCCAGCCAGCCGAGCGGGCCTTCGGTGGCGATATGCACTGCCTCGGGCCGGAAGCCATCGACCAGTCTGGCGATGCGCCGCGGGCTGGTCAGCGCAAGGCGGATCTCCGGATAGCTCGGGCACGGTATCGACAGGAACAGGTCGGGCGTGATCGTCTGCACGACGTGGCCGCGCTGCAGCAGCATCGCGACGGTGGTAGTCAGCGTCCGCACGACGCCGTTGACCTGCGGTGACCAGGCATCGCTAACGAGCGTGATCCTCACACCGAAAGCGGCCTTAAGCGACCGCGGCCCCGAGCGGTAACTCGGGCTTGAGCGCCGGTTCGGAGACGGTGCTGCCGTGGCGCGCTGCGACACGCGCCGCCCAGTCGATAAGCTCGAGCCGCCCATCGCGGTGCTCGACGAGCGCGGTGCAACTCTCGACCCAGTCGCCGTCGTTGTAATAAGTGACGCCGCCGAACTGGCGGACTTCGGCGCAATGGATATGGCCGCAGACGACGCCGTCGACACCGCGCTCGGCAGCGGCGTGCGCGACCGCCTCCTCGAACCGCGAGACGAACGCGACGGCGTTCTTGACCTTTTTCTTGAGGTGCGCCGACAGCGACCAGTAGGGCAGCCCGAAACGCCGCCGGACGACATTGAAACCGACGTTGAGCCGCAGCAGCGCGGCGTAGGCATAATCGCCGAGGAACGCCAGCCACTTGGCGTAAAGCACGACGCCGTCGAACTCGTCGCCGTGCAGGACCAGCAGCCGCTTACCGTCGACGGTGACATGCAACGCCTCCGACACGACCTCGACACCGCCGAAGCTCAACCCGGTGTAATCGCGCAGCATCTCGTCGTGGTTGCCCGGAATATAGACGACGCGTGTACCCTTGTTGGCAAGCTTCAAGATGCGGCGGACGATGTCGTTGTGCGCCGGCGGCCAATACCAGCCGCGCCGCAGCCGCCAGCCGTCGATAATATCGCCGACAAGATAGAGCACGTCGGGCTGCACCGCCTTAAGGAAGCTTAGTAACAGTTCGGCATTGCAGCCCGAGGTGCCCAGATGGAAGTCGGATATCCAGACAGTACGGAATTTAAGCTTGCCGCGCGGGTTTAGGTCCTCGTCATCGGTACCCCATGCGAATGCCGATGCCATCCCGGAAAAGCGACCATCGATGCCTGTCGCAAGACGCGGAAGTGGCGATCCAGTCGTCATCGGGCACTGTCCGCTCCTTGCCACCCTCGCAGAACTACATCTGGCATGTTACCAGATTATTGCGGGCGACGAAAGAAACGATCGAGGGGCGCGAGCCTAGGCTCGCGCCCGATATCGCTACTTGTTTTCCTTCAAGCGGCCGTCGTGCGCCGGATCCTTGACCTTGCCTTGCCCGCTTGCCTTGCCCGAGCCTTCACTCTTTTTGCTTTCTGATCCGGCCTTGCTGTCGGTTTTCTTCCCAGCCATCGCTGTTCCCTTCGGTCCAGATATAACCCCGCACGGAAACAACCGATAGCAGCGCCGCTATTTCCAGACCCGGTGAAAAATACCGCTCAGGCGACACGCGCGCCGGTTGCGGCGGGTTGCAATAGCTGCTGCTCCACCGCCTTCCACAGCATGTTAAATGCCTTTGCCGCTGCACTGTTCGGAACGGTCGCGCCGACCGGGGCACGGTGCACTGCCATCTGTTCGACCGCGCTGGCATAGGGCACGGTCAACTGGGCCGGTAAGCCGTCGACAACGTTCTTATGCAGCGCCTTGCGGCGGTCGACCATCGTGAATACCGGGATCACCGCCGGGCCATTCCGGTGATGCTGCGCCAGATGGTGTACCAGCTGTTCATAGGCGCGCACCGACAGCGGCGACGGCAGCATCGGCACGACGATCAGGTCGGCCGCGCGAAACACCTGCTCCGCAAGCTCGGTCAGCCCTGGCGGGCAGTCAATGACGACGCGGTCGTAATCGCTCGCCAGCGCCTTCAGGATCTTCTTCAGCCGCTTGGACTTGTCGATCTCGGTGATCTGGCGCTCGAGCTGCCGCAGCGACGGATCAGCGGCGAGCACGTCGAGCCGCGGATAGGCGCTCGCCTGAATGAGTGACCCGAGCCCTGCGTCGTCGGCGAACAGCTTGCGCGCCGCCGCGCCCGGTTTCGCCTCGAGCCGCAGCGTAAACGTCGCTGCACCTTGCGCATCAAGGTCCCACAGCAACGTCCGCCGGGCGCTTTGCATCACTGCCGCATAGGCCAGATTTACCGCCAGCGCGCTCTTGCCGACGCCGCCCTTGACGCTGAGTACCGCGATGGTCTTCACCGCAGCAATTCAGAGCGCGCGCGCCGCCGCCAGCGCTGCCGCAAGCTGCGCGCGGATCGCGGCCAACGCCGGCATGACCGCCGCCAGACGTTCCGCGGCGGCAGGGTACGTCTGTCCGGCCGGACCAGTCACTGCCGGTCGCAGCGACGCAGCGCGCTTGTCGGGAGCTGTCGCTTGAACGGCACCGTCGCCGCTGCCGTCGCGCGCCATCAGTTGCTGGACGCCCTTGATCGTGTAGCCGTCCTGATACAGCAGGCGGCTGATCTTTTTGAGCAGATCGACATCGGCGGGCCGGTAATAACGGCGATTGCCGCCGCGCTTGATCGGCTCGATCTGCGGGAAGCGCGTCTCCCAGAAACGCAGCACGTGCTGCTCGACGCCGACTTCGGCCGCGACTTCGCTGATCGTGCGGAATGCCGTGCTCGACTTGGCGACCGGACCGGACATCAGCGGTGCCAGGGTATCAAACTGCGTCGTCGGCGTTGATCTGCTCGCGCAGCAGCTGGCTCGGGCGGAAGGTCAGCACGGTGCGTGGCTCGATCGGCACTTCCTCGCCGGTTTTGGGATTACGCCCGACACGTAGCCCCTTCTGGCGCAGCACGAAGCTGCCGAACGACGAAATCTTAACATTGTCGCCGCCGACCAAAGTGTCGCTGATATGCGACAGCACCGTCTCAACCAGCGTCGATGACTCGGCGCGCGACAGGCCGATTTCCTGATGCACCGCCTCGCACAGGTCAGCGCGGGTCATGCTCGGCGGTGCCGGCGGCGATACACGGCGTACCTTAACCGGTGCGGTCTTTGTCATTTCCATCACGCTCGCCATTGCCATACCCCTGTATGCCGAATGCTACCAACGGACCGCTGCCGCGCCCCATGTGAAGCCGCCGCCCATTGCCTCTAATAACAATAAATCATTCGCTTTAATACGGCCATCACGAACCGCTGTATCGAGCGCCAGTGGCACGGAAGCGGCCGATGTATTCGCGTGCCGATCAACCGTGACGATAACGCGCTCAATTGGTAATCCAAGCTTCTTGGCGGTCGCTTCCAGGATACGCAGATTGGCCTGATGCGGCACGACCCACGCGACATCGGTAGCATCGAGCCCGGCCGCAGCGAGCGTCTCGGTCATTACTGCGGCGAGATTAGTGACAGCGTGGCGGAACACCTCACGGCCTCTCATCCGCAGCTTGCCGACAGTCCCCGTCGTTGCCGGGCCACCGTCGACGTAAAGAAGCTGATTATGCTGCCCGTCCGAATGCAGGCGATGGCCCAAGATGCCGCGGTCGCTGGTTGTCCCGGTGCCTTGCTCAGCGCGCAACACGACCGCACCCGCACCATCACCGAAAAGCACGCTGGTGCCGCGGTCATCCCAGTCGAGAATACGGCTGAACGTCTCCGCCCCGATCACCAGCGCAGTGTTCGCCGCGCCGGTGACCAGCATCGCATCGGCGACGCTGAGCGCGAACAGGAAGCCCGAACACACCGCGGCGACATCGAACGCGACACCGCCAGTCATGCCAAGCTTGTGCTGGACGACGGTGGCGCAGGCGGGGAAGGTCTGGTCGGGTGTCGCGGTGGCAACGATGATCAGGTCGATGTCGTCCGCGCTCAGCCCGGCCATGTCGAGCGCGCGGCGCGATGCAGCGACGCCAAGGTCCGATGTCGTCTCGCCGTCGGCGGCAATATGACGCTGGCGGATGCCGGTGCGCTCGACGATCCATTCGTCGCTGGTATCGACGCGCGCGGCGAGATCGGCGTTGGTCAGGACGCGTTCGGGCAGATAGCTGCCCGTGCCGGCGACAACCGCACGCCTCACGCGGTCGCCGTATCGGGAGCCGCCACGACCGGGACCAGCGCCGGACGGTGCGCGCGGAAGTTGGCGAGGTCGTCCGAGATCCGCCGGGTGATGTCGTCGGCGATCAGATCGTGCGCGACGCCGATCGCGTTGGCAAAGCCGCGGATATTGGCGCTGCCGTGGCTTTTCACGATGACGCCGTTCAGCCCGAGAAACACCGCGCCGTTATGATTGTTGGGGTCGAGATGCCGGGCCAGCGCCCGCAACGCGCCGCGCGACAGCAGGTAACCGAGCTGCGACAGCCACGACGTGCGGAACGCCTGCGCCAGCAGCCCGGTGACCAGCCGGCCGGTACCCTCGGCGGTCTTTAGAGCGATATTTCCCGAAAAGCCGTCGGTGACGATGACGTCGACATCGCCGCGCCCGATCTTGTCGCCCTCGACGAAGCCTTCGAACTGCATCGGCAGCTGCGCCGCGCGCAGCAGCGCCGCCGCATCGCGCAGCTCCTCGGTGCCCTTGAGCTCTTCCTCGCCGATGTTGAGCAGCGCCACGCGCGGCCGCGACAGCCCGAGCACGGTGCGCGCGAAAGCCGCACCCATCACCGCGAACTGCACGAGGTTCTCGGCATCGCACTCCGTATTGGCGCCGAGGTCGAGCATGACCG
>CAXTTR010000047.1:0-3930 GCA_964247215.1 uncultured Sphingomonadaceae bacterium | reverse complement strand
GTGGTATGCTGCAGCACGCGCCCGCCGTGGTCCTGCATCGCCCAAGCGTAGCCTTGGACGGTGCGGTGCGGGTTGGCGTGGCCGCCGAAGTGGTGCCAATACGCGCCGTGCGCCTCGCCGGCCTTTACCGCAGCGATCGCCATGCCCATCGACGAGCCGCGCCCGCGACGCAGCACCTGGCCGGGCTTGTCGGTATCCAGCACGACTTCGGCAGTGTGGATCACCACCGCATTGGCGGTCACCCGCGGCGCGCGCGACAGCTCGGTGCGAATGCTGGCCTCGGCCCCGTACAGCCGGAATTGCAGCTTGGGGTAGCGCTCGTGCGCCAGCTCGGCGGCGGCGATGATCAACGCCGCGCCGCCGTCGCCGCCCATCACGTCGAGCGCAATAATCGGGCGGTCGTTGCTTGAAACAGCGTTGTACGAAACAGCGTTCATCGGGAGCCTGTCAGCACGGCGGGCAGATACGGCCGGCGACGGCGATCAAGGCTGGCTTCAGGCCTGGACTTCGACGACCTCACGGCCGTTATAGTGGCCGCAGGCGTTGCATAGATGATGCGGCTGCTTGAGTTCACCGCAGTTCGGACATTCCTGAAACGGCGTCGCGACCAGCGCATGATGGCTGCGGCGCATATTGCGCTTTGAGGGCGAGGTCTTGCGTTTCGGAACGGCCATGCGGCACCTGTTTCTATCAGTTCAAATGGAGCGTTCGCCAGCTTACATCGCGCGGACGACAGCCGTGAACCCCCCGGAAATTGGGTTGAGGCGGGACATTAGTCATTTGCGCCGGTGTTGCAAGTTAAAGTCACTGGCGCGCCGGTGAGCTAACGCAAAACGGCCGCCCAGTTAGGACGGCCGCTTATCCACGCTAGCGCTGTGCGGCTTACTCGCCGCGGAGCGCATCCTTGGCACCGCCGACGGTGTTCTGGACCTTGCCTTCGACCTTATCACCCTTGCCTTCGGTTTCCATCTTGGTGTCGCCGAGCATCTTGCCGAGGCCTTCCTTGATGTCACCACCGACCTTCTTCATCGCGCCCTCGATACGATCTTCGTCCATCGTCGCTCTCCTTGCATTCTCGATATGATATCAACCGATAAGCCCAGCTTTGGTTGCAGCGGCGGTCCGAAGCTTGCATAGCAACCGCTTCGCTTGAGGGGACAAACGATGCATCTCGCCGCAACGCTGACCACCGCCGGATTGCTCGGGCTCGTCTATTTCGTGCTCAGCTTCCGCGTCATCCGGGTGCGCCTTGCCTCGAGTATCTCGCTTGGCGACGGCAACGACGCGCACCTGCTCGGGCGCATCCGCGCGCATGCAAACTTTGCTGAATACGTGCCGATGATGCTCGTACTGCTGGCGCTGATCGAGCTGTGGGTCGCACGCGGGCCGTGGCTGTGGGGGGTCGGCGCGGTACTTGTAATCGCCCGCATCTCGCATGCGATCGGTATGGGCCTACCCGCTCCTAACCCGTTCCGCGTCGCCGGCACGGCAACTACTTTCATCCTGCTGATCGGTACCAGCGTTTGGGCGCTGGTGCTTGGGCTCGGCGGCTAACACCAAGCCGCTACTACGCGGCCAGCACCGCATCGGCGACGAAAGTGTTCGAGCGGCGCTCGGCGCCGAACGTCGACATCGCGCCGTGGCCGGGGATAAACGCGGTCGCGTCGCCCATCGGCCACAGCCGCGTCACCACCGAACTGATCAGATCGGCGTGGTTGCTGCGCGGGAAGTCGGTACGCCCGACCGAGCCCTGAAACAGCACGTCGCCGACCAGCGCCAGCTGCGACGGCGCATGGTGGAACACGATATGCCCCGGCGTGTGACCGGGCGTGTAGTGCACCACGAGCGTCAGTTCGCCGACGGTCACCGTGTCGCCCTGATCGAGCCAGCGGTCGGGGGTGAACGCCGTTGCGCCGGGCAGGCCGTATTGCGCGCCGATCGTCGGGGCGAGGTCGATCCAGAACTTGTCCTCGATCTGCGGTCCCTCGATCGGCACCCCGAGTTCAGCCGCGAGCACCCCCGCCATGCCGCAGTGATCGATATGCCCGTGAGTGATCAACAGCTTTTCGATCACGACTTCATGCTGTTTGGCGACGGCCTTCAGCTTGTCGAGATCGCCGCCGGGATCGACGAATGTACCGCGCATTGTCGCGGTACACCATAGCAACGTGCAATTCTGCTGCAGCGGTGTCACCGGGATGATGACGGCCTTCAGCGGCGGCGTAGCGGGCGTGTCCATATGCTGAAAATGGCGGAGCGGCGGGCATAGTGCAAGCGGCAGGCGGGGCAATGTTAGTTCGCTTTACAGCGGCGTCATGAAAGTGGCTAACGGGTGCGTCGCTGTGCGATGAGTACCGGCAATGACCGGCTTCGACCCGACACAACCGTTTGTGCTGCTGGATGATGTGGGCAGCCGTAGCGGGCGGCTGTTTACCGGGCTTCGGGCGACGGTCATCGCAACATACAGGGCCGACGTTCGGCCCGCGCTCGAGCAATTACGCGCGACGGCAGGCGACTACGCCGGATTTATCGGCTTCGAGGCAGGTTACGCGCTCGAGCCGAAGCTCGCGGCGTTGCAGATGCGCACTGCTGATGCTGCCAAGCAGCCGTCTGATGGTCTGCCGCTACTCTGGTTCGGCCAGTTTGAGGCCAACCGGCCGCTTTCGAGCGATGCGGGCGACGATCCAATCGACGCCTTGTTGTCGGAGTTTACTGGCATAAGCGTTGCAGTCTGTTCTGCAGTGCCGTCGATCGAAGCATCCGATTATATTGACGGTGTCGAGGCGATCAAAGCCCTGATCGCATCCGGCGATATCTACCAAGCCAACCTGACCTTCGGGGCGACGGTCTCCACCTGCGGCCACCCACTGGCGCTCTACCGGCGGCTGCGGCGCGCGCAGGCCGCGCCGTATAGCGCGCTGATCCACACTGGCAGCGTGTGGATACTCAGCTTCTCGCCCGAGCTGTTCTTCCAGTTGCGCGGCCGCCAGCTGACCACGCGCCCGATGAAGGGCACCGCGGCGCGTGGCGCGACGCACGCTGCCGACAACGCGGCCGCCGCCGCGCTCGCCGCCGACCTGAAGAACCGCGCCGAGAACTTGATGATTGTCGACCTATTGCGGAACGACCTGTCGCGCGTCGCCGTCCCCGGATCGGTCGCGGTACCGGCACTGTTCGAGGTCGAGCGCTACCCGACGCTGCTGCAGATGACCTCAACCGTTACCGCCACGGCGCGGTCAGGCATAGGGGCAGCCGATGTGATTGAGGCAATCTTCCCGTGCGGCTCGATTACCGGCGCGCCCAAGATCCGCGCGATGGAGGTGATCGCCGCGACCGAGCCCGCCCGGCGCGGGCTGTACACCGGCAGCATTGGCTGGATCGGCGCGGACGGCGATGCGAGCTTCAACGTCGCGATCCGGACGCTGGTGATGACCGGGCGGGGCAGCGCGCGGATTGGGCTCGGCGCGGGCATCGTCGCCGACAGCGACCCGCTTGGAGAATGGCACGAATGCCTGAGCAAGGCAGCGTTCCTGCAGCGCCGCGCAGCCCCCGACCTGATCGAGACGATGCGGATCGAGGGCGGGCGGGTGCCGTTGCTGGCGCGGCATCTCAGTCGGTTGGAGGCGAGCGCGGTGTTTCTCGGGCATGCGTTCGATCGCGATGCCATGCGGAGTGCTGCGGTTTCAGCTGCGGTTTCAGCGGCAGCGCTCGGCTCAGGCCCAGGACGGCTGCGCCTGCTCCTTGCTCCATCCGGTCCGTTCAGCCTGCATCTATCAACGCTGCCGCCAACCCCGCCAGCGCCGGTCACCGTCGCAGTCGTACTGCTGCCGGTCGCTGTCGACGACTGGCGCTTGCGGCACAAGACCACCGACCGCGCCTTTTACGATGATAGCCGCCATGCCGCGCAAGTCGAACACGCCTGCTTCGAAG
>CAXTTR010000046.1:7170-13023 GCA_964247215.1 uncultured Sphingomonadaceae bacterium | reverse complement strand
GCCCTGTAGCGCCGACAGCTCCATGCGCGTGGCACGCAGCGCTGCCATGGTTTCGGCGTCTTCGGTCTCGCTAGCTGCCGCGGCTTCGACCTTGGTCCGCAGCTCGGCGATGCGTGTCACCAGCTCGCGCTCAATGTTCCACCGCTCGTTCAGACGCTCGCGTGCCGCTGTCACCGCCGCGAGATCCTCGGCGATTTCGGCCAGCCGCGCCGCATGTTCGCCGCCACCGGCGGTCTCGCGGCGCAGGATGTTCGCCTCAACGTCGAGCGCCGCGATGCGTCGCTCGGCCGCCTCGATGCTGGCGGGCGTCGCCGCCTGGCTCATGCCGACGCGCGCGCAGGCGGTATCGAGCAGCGCCACCGCCTTGTCGGGAAGCTGCCGCCCGAAGATGTAGCGGTGCGACAGGCGGACAGCAGCGTCGACAGCGTCGTCGAGAATACGCACATGGTGGTGCTTTTCGAGCGTCGCGACAAGGCCGCGCAGCATCAGCACCGCGTCCGACTCGCTCGGTTCCTCGACCTTGACGACCTGAAACCGGCGGGTCAGCGCCGCGTCTTTCTCGAAATACTTCTTATATTCGGCCCATGTCGTCGCCGCGACGGTACGCATCTCGCCGCGCGCCAGCGCCGGCTTGAGCAGGTTGGCGGCGTCGCCCTGACCTTCGGAGCCGCCTGCACCGATCAGCGTATGCGCCTCGTCGATAAACATCACGACCGGGATCGGCGAGGCTTTGACTTCCTCGATTACCGATTTCAGCCGGTTCTCAAACTCGCCTTTGACGCCCGCCCCCGCCTGCAGCAGTCCGAGGTCGAGGCTGAGCAGCCGCACGGTCTTGAGCGCCTCGGGCACGTCGCCCGCCGCGATCCGCAGCGCAAATCCCTCGACGACGGCGGTCTTGCCGACGCCCGCTTCGCCGGTCAGGATCGGGTTATTCTGCCGCCGCCGCGTCAGGATATCGATCATCTGGCGGATTTCGAAGTCGCGCCCGAGCACCGGATCGATGCCGCCCGCGCGCGCGCGCTGCGTCAGGTCGATGCAGAACTTGTCGAGCGCCGCGCCGCTTTTCAGCGGAGCCGCCGCCGCTTGCGGCGCATCACCCGCTTCAACGGATCCAGTCGCCGCCGCGGCCCCGGCGATCGCCTCGAAGTTGTCGGACAGCACCTGCGCGTTGATGCGCTTGAGCTGGCTGGCGCTGTCGCGGATTGCGTTCGCCAGCTGGTCATCGGACAGCAGCGCGGCGAGCAGATGCGCTGGGCGCACTTCGCTTGCTCCATCACCGAGGCTGGCGCGCAGCCATGCTTCGCGCATCCAGCGGACCAGTCGCGGCGACAGCGCCGGCGCGCGCGCGTTACCGGTCTTGAGCCGGTCCAGCGTCACCCCGAGCTCTTTCATCACCCGGCCTGCGTCGACATCGAAATGGCTGAGGATGCGCTCGACCTCGGGATCACCCGCCTCGATCAGCTTGAGCAGCCAGTGCTCAAGCTCGACGTCATAATTGGTACGCGATAGCGTCAGCCCCGACGCTGCTTCGAGCGCCGCACGCGAGGCTGGCGACAGCCGGCCGACAAGTGCCTTGAGATCCATCAGCCCCCCGATACCAGCTGCAATGTTTCAGCATCGCTATCGCTGAACCAATTACCGCTTTGTGTACAACGATGAACGCTACCGGCCCGTCTAAGGTCCGTTGCCGTTACAATTTAGTAAGTGTTGCCGCAGCCGCGCCGCGGGTGCGGCGCTGCTAAGGACCGCTTCGGTGCGGTCACTCTCGGCAGGGCCGGCGAGCAGCCATGTCGATTGTCCAAGCGCCGCTGGACTCGACGGGTCGTCAAGCCGCAGCATCGGCACGTCGTCGCGGCGCAGTACGAGCTGGATGGTGAAATCGACATTGCCGCCCACCGCGCGCCGGATCGTGTCGGTCAGCGCGGCGCGAGGGCCATCGGCGCTGAAGAAGCTTCGGAAGCGCGCGAAGTCAAGCGGGCCGATGCGGACGCGGAACTGGCTGCCGACATCCCATACCGACGCGCCTGCGACGGCATCGATACCGAGCGTCGCGAACGCCGTGCCGAGCTGTGTCTGATCGGCGGGATCGAGGTCAACCCAGCGGCCTTCGAGCTCGACGATCTCGACCGGCAGGCCGTAGCTGCCCGCAATGATGCGACGCAGCGCACCCGCCGAGCGCACGCGCCGCGTCATGCCGCCGAACATCGGCAGCAGCGCCTGCTCGGACACCGGCTCGCCCGCGACACCGAGCCCGGTCAGTGCCAGCAGCGCGCGGCTGAACGGATCGTCGAGCCGCCCGCCGCCACTCTCGAACGTCACCGGCAGGCGATATTTCGCCCAGGCGCGCCAGAAGTGGCTCAGCGCGCGGTGATTGAACAGGTCGAAGAACGCGCCCAGCGCCGGGTCGCGCTCGCGCCGGTGGTCGACGACGCGCGCCGAATAATGCTCGGGCAGCACCGCGCTCGGCCCGGTCAGCCCCATGAAGCCAACGGTGACCTCGACGGCGCTGTTGTCGGTGGCGCGGCTGGCGACAATCTCGTCCGCACCGTAGCGCTGGCCGACGGCGGCCCCAAAACGCACGACCTCGTCGGCAGCGGCCGCATCGCCGCCGATCGAGCGGTCGCGGTCGCTGCCGCGCCGGGCGGCATCAAGCCGGGAGCGGACGAACTCGAAGAATTCGACGGCATCGGCATCGGCGAATTGCTGGGTCAAGGCGGCTTCGCTCAAATCAGCGCCCGCGTACCGATCCGCGCCGGCCAGCGCTGCCACATCGCGCGGTCGCCCTTCAAGCGCAGCGCCGTGCGGCTGAAGGTGTTGATCGCCGCCATCGTCCCGAAGACGCTTTCAAGCAGCGCGCCGAGCAGGAAAGTGCCCGACCCGGACAGGCGCTTGTCGTCGAACTCGACGACCAGGTCGGTGCCGTGCAGGAACACCACATGACCGCCCGCAGGAGCGCGCGCGGTGGCGACGCGGCCCTCGACCGCGGTGATGCGGTCGACGGTGACGCGGCCCGTCGAGGCATCGCTATGGTCATGCAGTGCCAGCATCTCCTTGACAACCGATAGCGCCACCTCGGGGTCGGCGACGCTCATGTGCGCCAGCGACATGTGACTGATCAGCCGCCACAGCTCGCCGCGACTGCGGCTCGGGCGCAGCGGATCAGTCGGCGCGACAAGGAAGATCGCGCTGCCGATGGCGTTGGGTGCGCCGACGATGGTCAGATGCGGACGGCCCTCGCCGAACGGCAGTGCGCGCGGCAGCTCGCGGTTGGTGCAGGTCAGCTCGATCGACGCGACGAGCTCGGCATCGGCGACCGGCGCGCCCGCGGTGTCGATCATCGCGATGAACACGTCGTCGCCGCCGTCGGTGCGCGGGTTCGTCCGGCGCGTCGCGTGCCAGTAGCGCAGGTCGGCCCCGGCACGCGCCCGGCCGATGCCGAAGAACGGGTGATACGGCTGCACTGTCCCGGCGCGGTCGGTGACGGTGACATTGTCGACAGTGTGGATCTCGATCGCCGATTCGCGCCGGGCGTCGGCAACGACACGGTGCTCGAACCGGCCCGGCACCAGCCGGATCGGCTCGGCGCGCTCGGTGAACAGGTTGACCGCGGGCGTGCAGAACAGCCGGAAACGGTCCTTGCTGACCAGCCGCTCGAGCACCGGATCGAAGCGGTCGAAATAGAGGAACACCTCGAGCGTCGAGCCGCTGTCGCGAAGCGTCTTCGCCGATAACCCGGTCAGGTCGAAGAACATGAACTTGTCGGGGAACGCGAAATATTCACCGATCAGCGCCATCGACGGCTCGGCCGCGGGCGGCAGCGGCACCGAAACCTCATGCGCCGCAAAGCCGACGCGGCGCACCGAGTCCCTGGGCAGGATGACCGGGTTCGGATCGACCGCCGAGTCGGCCAGCGCCACCGATACCGTGCCACCGATGATCAGTTCGTACAGGATATGCGCGACGCGCGCCTCGGCGTGGAGGTGGACGCGCAGGCTGTCGATGCCGAGCTGGCCGAAGTTAGTCTCCTTGTCGGTACACGCGAGGCTGAGCCGCAGGGCCGCCACTGCGGCGGGGGCCTGCGGATTGCGCGGCGCGGCGAGCGGCAGCCCGGACAGCCGCGCGTCGGTCAGCTTGATCGGCCAGATCGACACCGGATACGTCGTCCGGTAGCGCACCGGCTCGCCGCGCACCGGCTCGGTCGCCAGCTCGGTCCCGGCGGGCAGCACCGTCTCGGACTTCAGCCCCTCGGCAGGCGCGAGCTCAGCGATCGACATCGAGGGGAACGCCGCCAGCGTATGCGGCTGCAGGATGCCGAGCATCGACTCGGTCAGCTCGGGAAACTCGTCGTCGAGCTTCATCCGCGTCCGCGCCGCGAGGAACGCGAATGCCTCGATCATGCGCCCGACATGCGGGTCCTCGATCGCGGTCGACGACATCCGCAGCCGCCCGGCGATCTTGGGGTTGGCGCGCGCGAACTCGCCCGCCATCTCGCGCATGAAGCGCAGCTCGGCATTATAGTAGGGCAGCAGGTCGTCGAACATCGGCGGCTTAGGACCGGATCACGAAGTGGCCGCGAACCGGGTCGACATGGCTGTCAAAATGCAACTCCTGCGGCGTGCCGCCCAGCGTTACGACGCCGGCGATACGAAAGCGTAAAGTGCGGTCGAGTTTGTCGGGGTCCGACAGCACCGTCACCTCGAAACGTCCGAGCCGCGGCTCGAAACGGCGCAGCAGCCGTTCGACGCTCTCGATGAACTCGTCCTGGAAGTCCTGCGAGGCGTGCGATTCGTTGGTGAAATCATCGAGACCATAATCGAGCAGCGAGCCTTCGAGCGCGTCGAGCTCACCCGGCAGGCTCAGCATCCGGCGGCGTGTGTTGAGCAGCGCTTCGAGATCGCGACGCAGGCCCTCGCGCAACGCATTTGAATTCGCCTCGGCGTTGGTGTCGCTCGCCGACAGCCGGTCGATGAACGAAAGCCCGACGCTCAAGCGCTAATGGCCAGCTGCGTGAAGTCGGCGGGGGTCAGTGCGTCGTCGCCAATCAGCCACGTCCGTAGCCCGATGCCGCGAACCAGGGCGCCCTCAACCCAGTCGGTGGCACGGCCCAGCCGGTGCTGCGGCGTCTGCTCGGCCGCCGTCGCATGGTAGATCACCGGCAGGTAGACGACGCCGCTCGGCCCGTCGGCGATCTCGACCTCGGCAGGCCGCCAGATCGTGTCGCGCAGCCGCTCGACCGGATTGAGCTTGATGCCGCGCACATGCACCAGCGGCACCCAGACGTAATTGCCCGTCGAGGTCAGGATTTCGAGGATGCCCGCGGTGCGGTCGTCGGCATCGCACCAGCCGGTAAACGGCTTATCGTCGACGGTGCCGCCGAGCGCGCCGAGCGTTTCGTCGAGGTCGCTGCCGGCGGCAGTGCCGTCGCGCTCGGCGAGCAGTGCTGCCAGTGCGGTGTCGATCGCGGCGGTACGCGCGGTGACCAGCTCGGGCGGGCGTCCGGCGGTGAACGTCTCACCGCGCCACGTCGCGGCGCGGATCAACTGACGGGTCAGCGCGACCGCGACGCCGAAGCTGGTGTCGAGGTTCTGCGCCGCATTCAGATGCGTGTCGGCGCGCTCATAATCGCCCGCGACGAGCAGCACCTCGGCCAGCGCCAGCCGGTGGCGGACGTTCGCCTGATCGGCCCGTACCGCTTCTATCAGCGCGGCGCGCGCGCCGTCGAGATCGCCGCTGCGCAGATGCTCGTCGCCGATACTCATGACGCTTCTCCTGTGCCGGGCTGGGCGATGACGGTGACGAGGTGGAATTCCGATACCGCCTGATCGATCTCGAAGTGCGGTTTGAGCCACACCG
>CAXTTR010000046.1:3985-7160 GCA_964247215.1 uncultured Sphingomonadaceae bacterium | reverse complement strand
ACACCGTGCACTCGAGCGAGCCGGGGCGGCCAGACATTTCGGTGACGCGAATGCGCGCTTCCTGCAGCGGATAGCGTGCTTGCATCTCGGCGGTGATGCGGTCGCCGGTACTGGTGTAGGTGTTGAGCCAGCGCTGCAGCCGGCTCTCGACGTCGCTGGCGGAATTCATCGCGCCAATCAGGTCGCGGCCGATGACCTTGATGTAATGCGCGAACCGCGCGACGCACAGCATATAGCTCAGCATGACGCTGAGCCGCTCGTTGGCGCGGGCAATGTCGGCGTGATAGACGACCTCGGAGCGGTACATCGACGGCAGCGCGTAGATCGCCAGCCACGGTGTCTCACGGACCCGGCGGATGACGATGATGCCCGCATCGTTCATGTCGCGGTCGAGCGCATCGGAGAGGTTGAGCTCGATCGGCGGCTGCAGCGCCACGCCGCGCCGGTCGGTGGCGAACGACATCTCGGGCAGTCCGGTGATCAGTCCGCCAGCGAGCTCGTCGCGCATCGTGCCGGTGATCGCGGCAGGCCAGCGGCTGTCGTTGAACGCTCGCAACGCGATGTGCGCCACCGCGAGCGCGCCGCCTGCGAGCAACGCCCGGTCGCGGCCGGTGTAGCAAAAGCCGAGATCGGGCAGGCTGGCGCGGTCCCACGGCGCGCGGACAACGATGCGCGGCGCGACCAGCCCGAGGAAGCGCGTATCGGGATGGCGCTGCAGCGCTTGCAGGCGCGCGTACTCACGCTGCTGGAACAGCGATGCCAGCGAGCGCCGCAGGTCGAGATCGCCAAAAGTGTCCGCCGCGAACAGCGCCGGCGCAACGTTCAGGATGATCGGCGTGAATGCCGCGGCCGCGACCGCCGACAAGTGGCGAAGCGTCGTCACGTCGTCGGTCGGATAGCCGACCGCAGGCCGGTGGCGGACTTCGTGGAGCGCGATCAGCAGCGAGAACGGGATACCGCCGGGCGTGCCGAACTCCTCCTCGTAAACCTTGAGGAACAGCGCACTGCGGTCGAACTCGGGCGCGCGTTCGAGGTCGCGCGCCAGTTCGGGCCAGCGCACATCGAGCAGCCTGATCCGCGACATGCCGTCGGGTCCGAGACCCGCGGTGAGCCACGCGACGCCGCGCCACGCCGCTTCAAGTGCCCGGAACCGCGGGTGGCTGATTATTGCGGTGACGGCCACCGACAGCGCCGCGTCGATCGCGGCGATGGCGCGGGCTAGCCGTAGCCGCAGCGACGTACTTGTCGGCGGGAGGTCACTGCCGAACCAGTCCACCAGCGCGTCGTTCGCCGCGGCTGCGACAAACGCCGCGACGATGTCACCGCCAATCGCGTGCCTTCCGACCCGGCGGACGAAATCGTCGCCGAGCGGGGGCACTGCCAGAATCGCCGGGTCGGCGTCGTCAAGCTGAGCGAGCACGACCCGGCGTCCTGGTTGGATTACGCCTTCTTCGGAATACGCGCGACGAGCCGCAGCGACGCCGTCAGTTCCTCCATCTGCAGCCACGGCCGCAGGTACGCGACGGCATTATAGCTGCCCGGCGAACCAGGAATCGGGGCGACCTCGACGCGGGCTTCGCGCAACGGGAACTTGGCGCGGATTTCCTGCCCGCCACCCTCGGCCCCGTTGACGTAGTTCAAGATCCAGCGGTTGAGCCAGACCGACACGTCCTCGACTTCCATGAACGAGCCGATCTTGTCGCGCGCCATGACCTTGAGGTAGTGCGCGAACCGCGATGTCGCCATGATGTACGGCAGCCGTGCCGAGATCGCGGCGTTCTCGGTCGCCTCGGGCCGGTCGAACTTCTTGGGCTTCTGTGTCGTCTGCGCGCCGAAGAACACCGCGTAGTCGGTGTTCTTGTAGTGCGATAGCGGCAGGAAGCCGAGGTCGCTTAATTCCTTCTCACGCCGCGAGGTGATCGCGATCTCGGTCGGGCACTGCTCTGCCATGTCGCCGTCGTCCGACTGGAACAGGTGCGTCGGCAGGTTCGACACCTTGCCGCCGCCCTCGGCCCCGCGGATCGCCGTCGTCCAGCCCGATTCGGAATAGGCGTTGGTCATCCGCTGCGCGAGCGCATAGGCCGCGTTCATCCAGCAATAGTCGCCGTGCGCCATCGGCTTCGGCGCGCCACTGGCGTCGAACGGCGCTTCCTCATAGTTGAATTCATCGACCGCCTTGGTGGTTTCACCGTACGGCTGGCGCGCGAGCACGCGTGGCATCGTCAGCGTGACGAAGCGGCTGTCCTCGGTGTCGCGGAAGTTGCGCCACTTGCTGAACTCGGTCGCCTGGAACTTGTCGGCGAGATCGCGCGGCTTGGACAGTTCCTCGAAGCTATCGAAGCCGAACATGCTCGGCGCGGCGGCGGCGACGAACGGCGCGAACGCTCCGGCGGCGACGCCGGACAGGTTGCGCAGCAGCTCAATGTCCTCCTGGCCGTTGCCGAAGTAATAGTCGCCGACGAGAACGCTATACGGCTCGCCGCCGGGAGTGCCAAACTCGTTCTCGTAAATCTTCTTGAACAGCGTCGACTGGTCGAACTCGACCGCCTTCGACAGGTCACGCGCGAGATCACGCTTCGAGGCATTGATGACGCGAATTTTCAGGTCGCGCCCGGTCAGGCTGTTCTGCACGAGATAGTGGATACCGCGCCACGAACCTTCGAGCGCCTTGAACTTCTCGGCGTGCATGATCGCCGCCAGCTGCTTCGACATCATCTGATCGAGCTTCTCGATCGCCTGCCGCATGGTGACGGTCAGGTTCTTCGAGAACGTCACCGTACCGGCGGTTGCCTCGCCCGTCAGCGCGCGCAGCAGCTCGGTGACTTCCGAGGCCTCGGTCTGCTTGGTCGCGCCGATGACCTGGTCGAGGACACTGGTGCCCTCCTGGATCGTCTTCTCTTGCGGAGTGGTTTGAAACCGGCTTGCCATGGCTTAGCCCTCCGCGGCGGGGTTGGACGCGCTTGCCGCTTCGGGATCAAGCTCGCGCTTCAGTCGATCGAGTTGCGTCTGGTCCTTCAGGATCGACTCAAGCAGATTCTCGAGCTGCTCGGAGCCGTCGGCCTTGGTCATCAGGTCGCGTAGTTTATTGCGCGTCTCGAGCAGCTTGCGCAGCGGCTCGACCTGATCGATGACGCGGCCGGGCTCGAAGTCCTCGATCGAGTTGAACTTCAGGTTG
>CAXTTR010000046.1:0-3975 GCA_964247215.1 uncultured Sphingomonadaceae bacterium | reverse complement strand
TCTCCGAGCCGTCCTCGGCGAGGGTGTTCTCGACGCGGTACTGCAGCCCCGGTGCCATCCGGCGCAGCACCTGATCGAAATTGTCGCGGTCGATCTGGATGAACTTGCGATCCTTCAACGGCGCGAGCGGCTCGGTCGGATCACCCGAGAAATCGCCCATGACGCCGACGACGAACGGCAGTTCCTTGACCTCGACCGCGCCCTCGGTCTCGACGTCGTAGGTAATATGGACCCGCGGCTTGCGGACCTTCTTCAGTTTCTCGTGAACGCTATCCATCGATCGTAATCCCCGGTTAATCCAGTGAGTCAACGTCCGAACTAGCCGATCGAATGCCGGCGCGCTGTAAAAAAAGCGTACGGGCAGAAGCATCGGGCAGCAACTCTAATAATAACGCCTCCAGCGGCAGCCGGGCGCGGCGTACGACCTCGCGCAGCGACATACCGATCGGCGCCTGCGGTTCGCTGCGCTCGAAGTAATCCGCCAACGTGAGTATGCTGTTCAAGGCATCGTCGCGCGAGGTCAGCTGCATCCGCCCGGCTACCGCGCCGCCAGCGCCTGTCGTGCCTGTAGCATCCGGCGCTGCGTCAGCGGCCGCAGCCTCCGCAACCAGCGCGCTTGCAAAGACATTTCCGGCGTGATCGTCGAGCAGCTTGATCGCTGCCGCGAGCGGCTCGCCGATCTGCGAGCCGAAGCGCCCGACATCGCTGACCCGGTCGATCGTCTGCATCAGCGCTTCGAGTGTCTCGGCGGCGCGCGCCAGGCCGGTCCGCAGCGCGATGAGGAACTCGCGTGTCGAGCGCGCGATGCCGCTCGACACGGCTTCGAGCGCTGCCGCGCGCCGTTCGTCGACGATCGCCTGCGCGTCCTCGTCGCCAGTGCGCGGCGGGGCAGGGGCGGCGGCCAGCTCCGCCGACCATAAGGTCACCGGCGTCTCGCCGCGGTCCGACAGCGCGATCAGTTTCAGCGGCTGTAGCAACGTGCCGGTGCCGCCACGGCCGAATACGCCGAACAGCGCGCCGAGCCGCGTCTCGTCGCCGTCCTCGTCCGCCGCCGGCCACAGCTGCTGGTCCCAGAAGTTGACGATCAGCCCGTTGAGAACCGTGAAGCCGTCGGCGAGCCCAGCGATACCGCCGGTGCGCAGCATGCCCTCGGTCAGCCACGTCGCGACCTCGAGGTCCTTGCTGCTCTCGGTGAGCAGCTGGCTTGCGCCCTCGACGAGCGCCGACCAGTGCAGCAGCCCGGCGCGCAGCGGATCGCTGTCGCTCTCGGCGTTGCTCGCCTCGCGCTCGGCGCTGCGTGCGGCGGCGCGCGAATCCTTCAGGCGCAGGTAAAGATCGGAGCCCTCGCCGCCCTCGCGCAGGTCGCTGCCGGATGGTGAGCCGGGGAGCGGTTCGAGAAGCACGTCGATCTCGAGCCGTTCAATCACAATACATCCCGGTTGCGGTTGCGAACCAATCCTAATCTGTCCTAAATGCCGGCGCAAGGCGAGCCGCCGCGCTGTGCATAGGACCCCGAGTGTGCTTGAAAGCGTAGGCCGTTACCGCATCGAGGACCGCATCGGCGAAGGCGCGATGGCGGACGTGTACCGCGCCTTTGACCCGCACATCGCCCGGCCGCTGGCGGTCAAGGTCCTGAAGTCTGAGTTCCTGCGCGACCGTCAGTATGCCGACCGCTTCCTGCGCGAAGCGAAAGCCGCCGGCGCGCTCAGCCATCCCAACATCGTGACCATCTACGATGTCGGCGAGGCAGGCGGTACGCCGTACATCGTCATGGAGCTGCTCGAGGGCAAGCCGCTCGACCAGCTGCTGCAGAACGGCCCGCTCGACGTCACGACGGCGCTGCAGATCAGCATCCAGCTCGCCGAAGCGCTGGCATTCGCGCACTCGCAGCATGTCGTTCACCGCGACATCAAGCCTTCGAATATCATCGTCGCGCCCGACGGCCACTCGGTCAAGCTGCTCGATTTCGGTATCGCGCGCGTCGGCGACATGGTGTTCGACGCCGAGAGCGTGCGGACGCAGGTGGGGCAGGTGCTCGGCACACCGCGCTATATGAGCCCCGAGCAGGCGCTCGGCAGCGAGATCGACGGGCGTAGCGATCTGTTCTCGGTCGGCGTCGTGCTGTACGAGATGCTGTCGGGGCGTCGCGCCTTCCAGGGCGGCAGCTCGGCGACGCTGGCAATCCAGATCGTCCAGCGCGACCCCGAGCCGCTGGCGACGGTCGCGCCGTCGACGCCGGGCGGCGTGCAGTTCATCGTCTCGAAGCTGCTGTCGAAGCAGCCCGGGTTGCGGTTCGCTGACGGCCGCCAGCTTGCGGACGCGATGCGCAAGGAACTTGGGGCGCTGACCGCCGCGGGGGCCGAGGAGGAAGTCCGCCACAGCTACATCCCGATCCAGGTGCGGCTGCCGATCATCCTCGCGCTGATCACCGCGCTGCTGCTCGGGGCGGCGATCTGGACGGTGCTGACGCGGCAGTATGAATCGATGGAGAAGGTCGCGCTCGCTTCGGGCAACGCGATCTCGTCGTTCGTCGCCAGCAACGCCGCCTTGCGCGCGGTCGAGAACGCCACGCTGCCGTCGGCGCAACAGGATTGGGCCCCGGTCGAAGCGTTTGTCCGCAGCGCCAGCGAGGACCCGACGATCCGGCGCATTGTGGTCGTCGGCGCCGACGGCGTCGTGCGTGCCTCAAGCGACCTGACGCAGGTCGGCCGGCCGTATGTCGCCCCGGTCAGCGGCAAGGTAATTACTCGCCGCCCCGAGCTGACCATATTGGCGCAGGATGTCGCCAACGGCAGCGGCGTCTTCCGCTTCGTCCGCCCGATCACCTACGCCGGGCGCAGCTTCGGGCAGGTCGATGTCGAGGTCAGCAAGGCGACGCTGGAGGCGGCGGCACAACTCGCGCGTATCCTGATGGCGGCACTGGGCTTGGTGACGCTCGGCGGTGTCGCGCTGACCAGCTATTTCGGCGCGCGCGCGCTCGCAGCGCCGATCCGTCGGATGAAGGCGGCGCTGCTCGAAGTCGCGCGCGGCAACCTCGACTTCCGCATCTCGCACCAGCGCCGCGACGAGTTCGGCGAGCTGTTCGACGGCTTCAACCTTGCCGCCAGTGCGCTGCAGGAGCGGATCAACTCGATCGAGCAGCTCGCGCTCGATGCGCCGAGTGCCGCAGGCGGTGCCGAACTGGCGGCCACGCCCGAGGCCGATGCTGCCCCAGCCATCGGCGAACTCGCGGGCAGCGACGACGACGCACGCACGACAATCGGCACGGTCGCGGAGCACCCGGCTAGCCACGGTGCGGAACACTCGCTCCGGCATGATGCGGAGCTCGCAGCCGGCCACGTTGCGGAGCATCCGTCTGACGACGCTGCGGAACACCCGGATGCTGCCGTCGCGGAGGCTGCCCCATTCTCCCCGAGCGGCCATCCCGTCGAAGCCCTGTCGCCAGTGCGCGATAATCCGGCGCACGCTGTCGAGGCGCATCAGCACGAGTACAACTCGTTACCACCGGAGACAGCGGCGGAGATCACACCGGCGCCGGCTGCCGAGCCGGAGCCGGATATGCCGGCTGAGCAGGTTGAGCCGGTGAGTTCGCAGCCTTTGGAGCATGTAGCACCAATGCCGCTCCAAGCCGTCGAGGACCATTCCGACCGGACCCAGATGTACGCCAATCTCGCGGCGATACCGATGACGATAGTCGATGCGCCAGCGCCGGTTGCCGTAGCGCCCGCGCCGGTCGTTGCCCCGTCACCGGTCCCGGCCGCTGCACCGGCTGCACCGCCAGTTGGCGTGCACACGAAGCCGGCGCTGCCCGAAGTCGACTATGACGACGATGATAATCAGGACACGCTGATCGGCCCGGCGCGGCGCTGAGAAAATCTAGAGTGCCATTATAGAACCTTTCGACGAAGGCTCAGGGTGAGCGATCGCTATCAGGGTGAGCGGGCCGGATATACGGCGTCGCGCCCTCAATTCTGC